>DATMCA010001005.1:0-7090 GCA_035559015.1 Umezawaea sp.
CTGCCGTCGATCACCTTCACCGCCACCGCGTGCCCTTCCGCCGTCGCCAGCACCATCACGCCCTCCGCGCCGCCCTTGGCCAGCACGCCGGGCAGCAGCCGCATGACCTCGGTGTTCACGTGCCCCGGCCCGCCCACGTACTCCGGGTGCCCCCGCATCGCGTCGGCGACCGGGGTCTCCGCCAGCCCGCGGATCGCCCGCGCCAGGCCCGTCAACGTCATCGCGAACAGCGGCGCGCCGCACCCGTCGACCGCGGTGTGCGTGGACTTCTCCCCCGCCAACTCCTCCACGCCGGCCCGCACCAACTCCTGGAACGGGTGCGCGGGGTCGAGGTAGTCGTCCACCGACCAGCCCGACGCGACGCAGCCCGCGAGCATCCCGGCGTGCTTGCCGGAGCAGTTCATCCGGATCCGCGACGGCTTCTCCCCCGCCCGGATCAGCGCGTCACGGGTCGGCTCGTCCTCCGGCCACGACTCGACGCACCGCAGCGCGCCCGCGGTCAGCCCGGCGTCGGCGAGCATCCGCGAGACCACCTCCACGTGCTGGTCGAGGCCGATGTGGCTGCCCGCCGCGATGGCCAGCGCGGGGCCGCTCAGCGGGGCACCCGCGATCAGGCACGCCAAGGCCTGGAACGGTTTCGCGCTCGACCGGGGCAGCACCGGGTCGTCGACCGGTCCTCGGCGAAGCGCCACGGCACCGGACGGGTCGAGCCCGACGACGCTGCCGAAGTGCCTGCTCTCCACGAACCCGGACCTCGTCACCTCAGCGAGCGGTACGTGCACTTCGGGCCTCCAGGTGACGGGCGAGCTTGGACAGCGAGGCGTTGACGACGAGGTAGACCAGCGCCACCACGAGGAACGTCTGGATCAGCAGGTGGTTGAAGTTCGCCAGCACCCGGCCGCTCTGGAGCAGCTCCAGGTAGCTCACCACGTACCCGAGCGCGGTGTCCTTCAGCAGCCCCACGGTCTGGCTCACCAGCGACGGCAGCACGTGCCGAACCGCTTGCGGCAGCACGACCAGCCGCATGTTCTGCGCGTGCGTCAGCCCGAGCGACGCCCCCGCCTCGCCCTGCCCCCGGTCGACGGCCAGCACGCCCGCGCGGAAGATCTCGGCGAACTGGGCGGCGTGCGAGAACGCCAGCGGCAGCACGAGCTTCCAGAACAGCGGCAGGTCGAGACCGTGGGCGGGCAGCACGAACAGCACCACGTAGATCAGCAGCAGCACCGGGATCGTGCGCACGACCTCGATGTACGCCTTGAACGGCCAGGGGAACGACGACATCCGCCCGAACGCCAGTCCCAGTCCGGCCACCGCCGCCAGCGCGAAGATCATCGCCGCGGCCAGGACGGTCGCCCACAGCCCGGTCAGCAGGTACCGCCACACCGGCCACGTCAGGAACGGCCGCCACTTCGCGACCTCCAACTGCCCGGCGGCGTCGAACCGCCGCACGGCGACGGCCAGCAGCGCCAGCACCACCAGCACGGCGACGACCGTCGCGATCCGGCTCCGGCGACGTCCGCGCGGCCCCGGCGGGTCGAACATCACGTCGCCAGCCTCCGCTCCAGCACGCCCGCGAGCCCGCCGATCCCGGCCGCCAGCAGCGCGTAGCAGAGCCCGGCGCCGACGAAGATGGGGATGGGCAGCGCTTCCACGAGGTTGACCCGGTTCGCCGACGAGGTCAGCTCGACCACCCCGGCGACGGCGGCCAGCGAGGTGTTCATGGTCAGCGCGATCCCGATGTTCCCCAGCGGCTGCACGACCCGGCGCGCGGCCTGCGGCACGACCACGTGCCGCAGCGTCTGCCCGAACGTCAGCCCGAGTGCCCGCGCGGCCTCGCCCTGGCCCTGCGCGACGGTGTTGACGCCGGACCGCAGCGCTTCGGCGACGTAGGCGGCCTCGTACAGCGAGATCACCACGACGGCCGTGGTGAACAGCGGGAACCGCACGCCGATCTCGGGCAGCCCGAACACGAACAGCACCAGCCACACCAGCAGCGGGATGTTCTGGAACGTCTCCACGTACCCCGTGCCGACGGCCCGCAGCACCCGCAGCGGGCCGACGCGCAGCACCACGACGACCAGGCCGAGCGCGAACGCCCCGGCGAAGGACAGCGCGACCAGCGCGAGCGTCGTCAGGAAGCCGCCGACGAGGTCCGGGAGGTGGCTCACGAGCCCTGCGCGGAGCCGATCACCGGCGGGGTCGGCGGCTCGCCGGTGACCACCGTGCCGATGGAGTTCCGCCAGACGTCCTGCCACAGCCCGGACTTCTGGATCTCCCGCAGCCAGTCGTCGACGAACTGCTTGAACTGCTCGTCGCCGTGCTTGATCCCGATGCCGTACGGGTCCTTGGTGAACGGCTCGCCGACGACCTCCAGGTCCTTGTCCTGGGCCGCGTCGGCGATCAGCAGCGCCTGGTCCTGCACGTACGCCTCGCCGCGGCCCTGCCGCAACGCGGTCAGGCACTCCGGGTCGGAGCCGAACTCGACGATCTCGGCGGTCGGCGCGGCAGCCTTGATCGCCGCGACGGCCGGGGTGTTCGCGCCCGCGATCACCTTGCGCCCGGCCAGGTCGGCCGGCTTGGCGATGCCCTTGGTACCGCGCCGGACGGCGATGGTCTGACCGGACTCGTAGTACGGCCCGGCGAACGCCACCCGCTCCGCCCGCTGCGGCGTGATCGTGTACGTCTGGAGGATCACGTCGACGGTCCCGTTGGCCAGCAGCGGTTCCCTGGTCTCCGACGTGGAGGTCACCAGCTTCACCTTCGGCTCGCCGAGGACGTACTTGGCCAGCAGCTTGCCGAGGTCCGCGTCGAAGCCGGTCAGCTCGCCGGTGCCGGGGTTCTGCTGCGAGAGCAGGGGGGCGTCGAGCGAGCCGCCGACGAGCAGCTCACCGCGGTCCTTGATCCGGGCCATCGCCGAGCCCGCGGGGATGTTCGCCGCGACCGGGGCCTTGGCCAGCAACTGGTCGATCGCCGACGGCGGAGCGCCGCCCGGCACCGCCGACTCACCGCCGGAACAGCCGGAGACCGCCAGCAGGACCACAACCGACAACGTTGTCCAACGCATGAAACCCGAGGCTAACGGTCTGGATCAAGGCAGGTCAACGGTTTCAGCCGCGGGCGAGCACGGCCTCGACGATCACGTTGTCCCGGTAGCTGCTCGCCGCCTGGTCGAACGTGCCGCCGCAGGTCACCAGCCGCAGTTCCGACGCGGGCGTCGGGCCGTAGACCAGGTCGGAGGGGAACGCCGCCTTGTCGACCGAGTACGTCTTGTCCACCAGGAACTTCACCGCGCTGCCGTCCGCCCGGTCCACGAACACCTCGTCGCCCGGTTTGAGGTCGGCCAGCCGGAAGAACACGCCGGGCCCGGTCTTGGAGTCCACGTGGCCCGCGATCACCGCCGGACCCGCGTCACCGGGCGCGACGCCGGCGGCGAACCAGCCGAGCACGTCCGCCCGGTCCGGCGGCACCAGCGCGCCCGTCGCGGCGTCCACGGACGTCTGGGTGACCACGTTGTCGACCGCGATGGACGGGATGCGCACGGACACCGGGCGGGGCGCGGCGACCGCCTCGTCGTCGCCGGACTTCACCGCGTACGCCGCGAGGACGAGGACGCCGATCGCGAGGACGGCCTTGCCCTTGCTCACGGCGAGATCCGGTCTCGGCGGGCCCAGAGCACGGCCGCGCACAGCAGCACCGCGGCGAACGGCACCACGGGCCACTCGGTCGAGCCCTCGCCGTCGGCCATGCCGCCCCAGCCGGTCTCCTGACCGCCGGCGGGCACCACCTCGGACGCCTTCGCGTCGGCCCGGATCGTCGCGGTGACCTTGCCGTCCAGCTCCAGCACGACCACGGTGTACACGCCGCCGGGCTCGATGGTCGCCGTCAGGCTGACCGGGTCGGCGCCGCGGGGCACGACCTGGAGCGCGGTCGTCTCCGGGGCGATCGACGTGTAGAGGGTCGGCTCGGCGTACACGGCCTGCTTCAGCACCGCCGTGCCGTCGTGCAGGAGGTCGGCGGACGTGGCGCGCGGAGCCGCGTTGATCATCCTGATCCGGGCCTGGCCGCTGCCGGGGAGGGTGACGTCGTCGTCCAGGACCTTCAGCGCCACCCGGTCGGTGTTGCCGAGGCCCGCGACCGTGTACGCCTTGCCCTGGCCCGCGTTCACCGTCGTGCTGATGGTCGCCTTCGCACCGGGGTCCGACCCCAACGGCCGCCATTCGACCGTGTACGGCCCCGGCTCGACCCGCCGGTAGGCCAGGAGGTCGCCGTAGTCGACACCGGTCGTGCGCACGGCCGTGCCCGCCGCCGGGATGAGCGTGATGTCCTGGCTGCCGGTGCCCGGCGCGAGGTGCGCCAACCGGATGTACGTGCCCGTGGCGGCGTGCGCCGGGGGCGTCAGGACCAGGAGGAGGAGCAGGACCACACCAGCACGTGCAGCGCGCACCGCGCACCTCCCTCCGCAGGTCCGGATGACGATCTCGACGGTACCTTGCCCGGACACCGCGTCGGGAACAGGAAAAAGCGAGAGCCGCCGACCCCGTGCGGGATCGGCGGCTCTCGCGAGTCCGGGGACTCGATGAGTCAGGAGACTCGGATCAGCCGAGCGGACGAACAGACTGGGCCTGCGGGCCCTTCTGGCCCTGTCCGATCTCGAACTCCACGCGCTGGTTCTCCTCCAGGCTGCGGTAGCCGCTGGTCTGGATCTCCGAGTAGTGCACGAACACGTCGGCGCCACCGTTGTCCGGGGAGATGAAGCCGAAGCCCTTCTCCGAGTTGAACCACTTCACGGTGCCTTCTACAGCCATCTTGCTACTTCTCCTCTAACAGGTGCGCTGGGACCGAAGTCGCAGTTGCGGCAACTCCCGCCTGACCCGGAGGAAAGCTTCGCGCCCGCAACGTCGTTCCGCGAGCGTGGTCAAACACGAACACAGAAACTTTTTACGACCTCGGACAGTCAACCACGGGGGACCTCCGCGCGTCGAGCTGAGATTTTTTGACCGCCCGCGACTGCTACCCTGGGCTATCCGCGGTCACTCTGCGACGCACGTGTGTCACCACGAGTCCCCCGCCCCAGCCGACCGAGCCCGAGGAGCGTCGTCATGTCGGAACCGGTCCTGCTCTCCATCGCCGTCGCGGTCGCGACGAAGGCCGTGAAGGGTCTCTACGACCTGGTCAAGGAGAAGTTCGCGGACGACCCGGTGGCCTCCGAGGTGCTGGACGCGGCCGAGAGCGCGGCGGCGGAAGAAGGGCCCGAGTCCCCCGCTGTCGTCGAGCTGAGCGAGGCGCTGGAGCAGGCCGAGCTCCAGGACCCGGAGTTCGGCGAGCGGTTGCGCGGCAGCTGGGAGCAGTCGGTCAACGTCACGCAGAAGGGCCGCGTGACGAACCAGCTCACGGGCACCGTGAACGGCAGGGTGGTCCAGGCGGGCGACATCCAGGGCGGCGTGCACTTCTAGGCCCCCAGCCGGACCGAACCGACCGGGCTCCGCACGCGTGGGCGTAATGTCCACTTCACCAGTGCGGACCGGAAGGGACCAACGCCAGTGCCGGTTCCCCTGTCGCAGTCGGCGGGCTCAGACCTGGTCAGCTCGGGCAGCGAGCGCCTGCTGTTCTTCTTCGTCGGGCTCGTCGTCACGTTCGTGCTCATCCGGATCAGCGTCCGGCTGATCCGCGCCAAGGTCCGCTGGTGGCCCGGCAACATCACGCCCGGCGGCACGCACATCCACCACGTCGTGTTCGGCACGGTCTTCATGCTCGTGGGCGGCGTGGCGGGCCTGGCCGCTCCGGACGACGTGCACTGGCTCCGCCTGAGCGCCGCCGCGCTGCTCGGCGTGGGAGCGGCGCTGGTGCTGGACGAGTTCGCGCTCATCCTGCACCTGAGGGACGTCTACTGGACCAAGAACGGCAGGCTGTCGGTCGACGCGGTGTTCCTCGCCATCGGCATGACGGGCCTGCTGCTGCTCGGCGCGCGCCCGCTCGGCTACGACGACTTCCTGACGCCCGGCCAGTCGGGCGACGACGCCGTGCTGCTCCGGCTGCTCGCGGTCCTGGTCAACATCGGCTTCGCGATCATCTCGCTGCTGAAGGGCAAGATCTGGACCGGACTGCTCGGCCTGCTGGTGCCGGTGCTGCCGGAGATCGGGGCGATCCGGCTCGCGCGGCCCGGATCGCCGTGGGCCCGGTGGAGGTACGCGGACGATTCCCGCAAGCTCCGGCGTGCCTACCGAAGGGAAGCACGCGTCCGGCAACCACTCATTCGGATGAAGATCAGGATCCAGGAGTTCATCTCCGGCAGACATGATCTACCGGATTAAGTGGCGATCGCCCCGGCTTTCGCCGGAGCAATCGCCGCTCGATTAATTGATAACGATGTTGTTGGCCGCGCAGATGGCGACAAGATCGTTGACGCACAGCTCCGCGGATTTGACGACACCCTCGGCGACGAGTCGACGCACGGTCGGCTTGGTGATCAAATCGGAACCCAGGAGCACCGACTTCACGTCGCGCTTGGCCACCAGGTCCCTGAGGTTGCCGGTGGCGAGGTCGTCGGCACCGTCGAGGTCGCCCTTGGCCACGGCGATGGCGAGCCGGGCGGCGGCCTCCGCCTCGTCCCGGATGGGCTTGTAGACGGTCATGCACTGCTCACCGCGCAGGATGGCCTGGAGGCCCGCCAGGGTGGCGTCCTGGCCGGTCACGGGCACCTTGATGTTCTTCGCCTTGAGCACCTCGATCACCGCGCCCGCGAGGCCGTCGTTCGCGGCGATGACGCCGTCGACCTTGTCGGCGTTGGCGTCGAGGATCTGCTCGAAGGCCGCCTTCCCGATGACCGGGTCCCACTTGTCGATGGCCTGGCTCTTGACCAGCTTCAGCGCGCCGGAGTCGTACTTGGCGCCCATCTTGCGCCGCTGGCCGTCGGCGAACAGCGTGGCGTTGTTGTCCGTGGGAGCGCCCTGGATCTCGATGATCTGGCCACCGGGCTTGTCGCCCAGGCAGGACAGCAGGCCCTCGGCCTGCAGTTCACCCACGGCGATGTTGTCGAACGACACGTAGAACTCGGCGGTGCCGCCGAGCGTGATGCGGTCGTAGTTGATCA
>DATMCA010001006.1:0-3171 GCA_035559015.1 Umezawaea sp.
CTCCGGCCAAGACCGTAGGAGCTACCGAGTGTAGGTCTCGATACCGGTTCGGAGTACCGGTGTGGACAAGGCGCAAGCGATTGCCGCTACCGGAAGCACGACGAACGTGGTCCGGAGAGCGTTGTCGCCACCCGTGTGCAGCACGAAGGTGCTGATCGAGATGCCCAGGGCGGTGCCGAGACCACGGGTCGTGTTCACCAGTCCGCCGCCCAGCCCGGCCCGGCCGGACGGGAGCGCGGCCATCACCGCCGCGTTGTTGGCGGGCGTGAAAACGCCGAGCCCGAACCCCAGCAGCGCCAGCGCGGGCACGAGCGCGGCCGGTGCCACGGCCGGTACGAGAGCTCCCACCGCGGCCAGCCACGCGCCGACCCGTGCCGTGGTCCACGAGCGGGGGAGCAGCTTCTGGCCGAGCGTCGCGGCGAGCGCGAACCCGGCGGGCAGCGCGGTGAGCGCCAGCCCGGTCGACAGCGGTGAACCGGTGGCCGCGAACGGCACCGCGACCAGCGGCCCGAACAGCACCAGGTAACCGCACAGCGCGCCGAGCAGGCCCCGGCTGATCGGCCCCCTCCGCAGCAGCGAGAAGTCCAGCAGCGGCGCGTCCACCCGCCGTTCCCACCACCACAGCAGCACCCCGGCGACGGCCGCGGCCGCCAGCAGCGGCAGCACCGGCACGGCGAGCCCGGACGCGCCCGACAGGGCCAGCAGCGCCGCCGTCGTGGTCGCGGCCAGCAGGAGTGTGCCGAGGACGTCGAACCGGGAGCGCTCGGCGCGGTGGACCGTGCGCGGCAGCAGGTAGTGGCCCGCGACCAGGGCGACCACGCCGATCGGCACGTTGATCGCGAACACCGACTGCCAGCCGAGCGTCGTCACGAGCACGCCGCCGACCGTCGGCCCCAGCGCCAGCCCGAGCGCCTGCGCCGCCGCCTGCACGCCCAGCGCGATCCGCATCCGCTCGCGCGGCACGCTCGTCACGACCAGCGCCACGCTGTTCGCCTGGAGCATCGCGGCCCCGACGCCCTGCACGACCCGGAACACGATCAGCGTCGTCAGGTCCGGCGCGAGCGCGCACGCGACCGAGGCGGCGGTGAAGACGGCGAACCCGTAGATGTAGACGAGCTTGCGGCCGAGCACGTCGGCCAGCCCGCCGACGGCGGCCAGCAGGGCCACGAGCGCCAGCAGGTAGGACAGAGACACCCACTCGACGGCGGCGGGCGGGGCGTCGAAGTGCGCGGCCAGCGAGGGGAGGGCGAGCGTGACGATGCTCGCGTCGAACTGGCCCATGAACGCGCCGAAGCAGACCGTCGCGATCACCAGCCACGGCGCACCAGCCCAGGTAGCGACCCGCCGCGGACGTGGTGACTCCGCGACGAACCACCGCCACCCTCGCGTCGCATGATCCATCTGTAACCGATTATATCTGACTGCGAGGTATCGTGGTCAGTAATCTCCTCGCCATGTCAGATGAGGCCCGGACGCTCACCGACGTGGTGACCCGGCTGCGCAGGGCGTTGCGGACGAGCATCAGGTCGGACTGGCCGTGGGAGTCGCTGCCCATGGCCCAGATCGAACTGCTCCAGACGCTCGCCGAACGACCCCCCATGCGGGTGGGCGACCTGGCGGCCGAACTCCGCCTCGCCCCCAACACGGTCAGCGGGCTCGTCGGCCAGCTCATCGAATCCGGCCTCGTGTCCCGCGCGGGCGACCCGACCGACCGCCGCGTCGCCCGGCTGTCCGTGACCGCGCAGGGGCACGACCAGCTCGCGGTGTGGCAGAGCGCCCACGAGAAGCGCATCGGCGACGCGCTGGACAAGCTCGACGCGGGCGAACGCGCCGACGTCGTCCGCGCCCTGGCCGGCCTGGACCACCTGGTCGACCACCTGCGCTGAAACCACCCCTACCGGTTTCCTGGGGTGTTCCGCGCCAGAACAGGGGATGTCCTGCGGGCCTTCCGCGTCGACAGTGGACGGAGTCACTTCCTCAGTTCTCGGGGAGAACCGCCATGAGCGAACTGCTGGACACCACCCGCACCATCACCTACTGGCCCGCCGTGGGGGAGATCGCCGCGCTGTACGGGGAGTGGAACGCCGCGCTCGCCACCGGGGATCCGCACCAGGTCGCCGACCGGTACACGCCGGACGCCGTGCTGCTGCCCACGTTGTCGAACGAGGTCCGGACGGACCGCGCCGGCATCGTGGACTACTTCGCGAGCTTCCAGCAGCACAGGCCGCTCGGGGTCGTGCTGAAGTCGTACGTGCGCGTGCTGCGCTCGACGGAGGCCATCGACTCGGGCACCTGCCGGTTCACGCTGAAGCGGAACGGCGGCACGGAGTACCTCGACGCCCGCTACACCTTCGTCTACGAGAAGATCGACGGCAGGTGGATGATCGTGACCCACCACTCCTCGGAGCTGCCCGAGGCGAGCTGACCGATCGGGAGGACCGCGCTTGCCCCGACTCCTCGGTGCCGTCGCCTGCGGCGGCGTCCTCGGTGCGCTCGCCCGCTACGGGCTCGGCGTGGTCCTCCCGCACGGTCCGTGGACGATCCTGGTCGTCAACGTGTCGGGCTGCTTCCTGATCGGCGTGCTGGCCGCGTTCACCGACTCGCGCCTGCCGCGGGCCTTCCTCGGCACCGGGTTCCTCGGCGGGTACACGACGTTCTCGACCTACGTCGTGGACCTCCAGCGGTTCCTCGACGAGGGGCGGCCGGCGATCGCCCTGCTGTACCTCTTCGGCACGCTGCTGCCCGCGCTGGCGGCCGTGTACGCGGGCACCGCGCTGACCCGTCGGTTCCGCCGATGACCGCGCTGCTGGTCGCCCTGGGCGCCGCCGTCGGCGCGCCGCTGCGCTACCTGGCGGGCCGTGCCCTCCCCGGCCCGCGCGGGACCCTGCTCGTCAACGTCGTGGGCTCGCTGCTGCTCGGGTTCCTGGTCGCGCTGCCCGCGAACGGCGTCGCGCTGGCCGGGCTGGGCACGGGCTTCTGCGGTGCGCTGACGACCTACTCGACGTTCAGCCTCGACACGCTGGGACTGGTCGAGGAGGGTGAGCACCGCAAGGCCCTCCTCAACATCGCGAGCAGCCTGGCGCTCGGCCTCGCCGCCGCCTACGCCGGCTTCGGACTCGCGTCGCTGGCCTGAGTGGACGGATCGATTAGACCGACCGGTCCAATCACCCT
>DATMCA010001007.1:0-2120 GCA_035559015.1 Umezawaea sp.
ACCTCCCGCCGAGAGGCAGAAGTCCGTGTCCGGCAAGGCTTCGAGGTGGGCGGAGGCGCGTTCGACCGCCCATCCCTTGACCACGCCGCTGGGGTCGAGGACGACTTCACCGTCGGCTCCGGCGCGGCGCACCCGGAACGCGCCGCCGGACCGCTGCTCGGCCAGGTCCCCCAGTTCCAAGACCTCGGCGACCTCGGGCGGGCAGTCGGCCACCTCCACCTCACCCCGGCCCAGCCGGGACACGAAGGACTCGGCCCGGTAGGTGCTGAACACCCGGTCCACCCAGCGCAACGACGCCATCACGTCGGCCCAGGCGGTGCGGGCGCGGGCGTCTGCGGCGTGCCTGCCGCGCACCGCCAGGCTGATGGGCATCCCCATCACGTGGTCGACGTACCGGGTGGTCACAGGCCCGCCTGGTCCAGTGCGCCCTGCAACGACTCGACGTAGCCCTCGCTGGTCACGGTCGCGCCGCTGACCATGTCGATGTCGGCGTTCTGCGCGTCGAGCGCCTCCCGCACCAGGATCGGCAGGGCGCGGGCGTTGATCTCCTGGTCCTTGCGGTTGCCGTCGGGGTAGACCGGCACGGTGACCGCGGTGACCCGACCGCCGCTGATGGTGATCCGGACCTGCACCGGGCCCCACCGGGTGTCGACCGACGGCCCGGTCACGGTGCGCGAGTCGCCGGTCCCGCCCGTAACCGGATCGGTCGGCGACCGCACGGAGGCGGTGACGGCCAACGGACCCGACAGGGAGGTGCGGTAGCCGAACAGGAGCACCACGACGGTGACGGTGCTGAGCAGCCACAGGACGATGCGCTTCACGGCGTCACCACGCGAACTTCTCGACGTGCAGCCGCTCCGGGCGCACGCCAGCGGCGGTGGCCGCGCGACGCACGGACTCGGTCCACTGCTCCGGCCCGCACACGAAGACGTCGCGGTCGGCGATGTCGGGCACCAACGTCCGCAGAGCGGTCCCGTCGTCGACGTGGACACCCACGCCGAGCCAGGAGTCGAGGGCACGGCGGTGGCCCGGGAGGTCCACCACCCGCAGTCCCCGTTGCTCGGTGAGCAGGCGGAACTCGTCCGCGAACAACGGCAGGCGGGTGAACCGGTGGAGCACGACCACCTCTCCGGGGCGGTAGTCGAGTCCGGCGGCCAGGGCTCGCAGCGGTGCGACGCCGACGCCCGCGCCGATCAACGCCACTCCGGCACGGGTGCGGGCCCGTGCCGTGAGCCTGCCGAACGGACCTTCGAACAGGACCCGTGTGCCGGGGCGGATCGTGCGCGCGTCGCGGCTGCCGTCGCCCAGTTCCTTGACGGTGATGCGCAGCCTGCGCCCGTCGGGTGCGTCCGACAGCGAGTACGGGTGGCCGCGGGTCCAGCCCTGCCGGTCGAGGAACCGCCAGAGGAGGAACTGCCCGGCCGTCGCGGGGAACCGGTCCAGCGCCCGCCCGGTGAGGTGCACCGAGACGACGCCGTCGCCTTCGGGCACCACCGCGGTGACGCGCAGCCGGTGCCGGGCGTTGCGCCACAGCGGGATCCCGATCCGCCACACCAGCACGGCGCCCAGCGCCGCGCCCCACAGCGACCACCAGTAGACGGTGGCCGCGGTGGAGGCCAGGAACTCCTGGCCGGTCCACAGCTGGTGCGGCAGCGCGAGTCCCACACCGAGGTAGGCGTAGAGGTGCAGCAGGTGCCAGGACTCGTAGCGGAGCTTGGCGCGCGCGGCCCGCACGCTGGTGACCGCGGTCATGACCAGGCACAGGGTGCCCCCCAGGGCCAGCAGCATCGCGGGGTACTCGGTGGTGAGCTCCCAGAACGTCGCGGGCACGTGGAGCAGTTCCCCGGCGGCGTAGCCCCAGGTGATGAGCACGAGGTGGGCGAACATCAGGTTGATCGAGGTGAAGCCGACGATCCGGTGGATCGCGATCAGCCGGTCCTGCCCGAACGCCCGCTCCAGCACCGGCAGCCGGGCCATGAGCAGCACCTGGGCCAGCAGCAGGTCGGCCGACACCAGGCCGGTGAGCCTGCCCAGCGACGTCAGCGCGCTCGTCCAGCCGGTGAGGTCGCCGACCCCGCCGCCCGCCACCCACCAGTACGCCACCAGCAGCAGGCCCGCCC
>DATMCA010001008.1:0-4888 GCA_035559015.1 Umezawaea sp.
AGTGGTTGACGGTTTGGCGGGCGGCCTCGTTCTCCGGGCTGTGGAAGCCGAAGGTGTCGTTCTTGAACGGGGTGATGGTGCCGCCGTGGATCCGCAGTCCGGCGGCGTGTGCGCGGGCGATGAGTTGGCGGTGGGCGGCGATGATGTCCTGGGCGGTGACCTTCTCCGATTCGGGGGCGCTGGTGCCGGGGTGGCCCAGGTCGTTGACGCCCAGCAGGACGACGACGTGGGCGGCGCCGGGTTGGGCGAGGACGTCGCGGTCGAAGCGGCGGAGGGCGGCCTGGCCGAAGTAGTTCGCGTAGGCCTCGGCCGGGTGGCCCGCGGGCGGGTTCGGGTCGTGCAGGAGGCGGTTGCCGCTGATGCCCGCGTTGACGACGCCGAGGTGCCGCAGCGCGGGACTGGCCTGGAAGCGCCTCGCCAGCACGTCGGGCCAGCGGCGGTTCGCGCCGCGGGTCGTCTCGGCGCCGTCGGTGATCGAGTCGCCGAACGCGACGACGGTGGCGTCGCGCCCGCCCGTGACGCTGACGCCGGTGAGGAAGTGCCACTTGCCGAGCACGGCGGTCGGCGTGATGTCGGCGCGGCCGGTCACGTTGCCCGCCGCCAGGTAGCCGTCCTGGTACGGGAAGGCGTGCACGGTCGTCGCCGCGGTGCGGCTCGGCAGGTGGACGCTGACCACCAGGTCGGAGTCGGCGGCCACGGGCAGCGCGACGGGGTCGCTCAGCAGGGGCGCGCCGGGCGGCACGGTGGCCGAAGTGCGGCCGCCGAACGTGAGCCGGCGGTCGGTGCGCGGCTCGATCGCCGACGCCGTGCCGGCCCGGCGCGCGACGTGCGCCTCGCCGATGACCAGCGGCTGGGCGCCGAACTCGTTGGACAGCCGCACGCGCACGGTCGAGCCGCCGATGCTGAGGTGCACGACCTGCCGCAGCGTCTGGTCCTCGAACGCGGTCGTGTCGGACGCGGGAACGGTCGTGGGCGAGGTCGCCCACGACCCCACCCACGCCGTGCGGGGTTCGGCGTTCGCCGGGGACGCCGTCAGGAGCACCAGGACGACCGCGGTCAGGAAGCGTTTCAGCACAGGGACCTCCGGGTCGGTCGTGGACGGCCGAGGTGTCCACGACCGTCCACGGGAGACGGACGTTCAGCGGCGGGCGAGCGTCGAGCGCAGGATGTAGTAGGCGGGCTTGCGGGAGAAGTCGTTCCACATCACGGTCGCCGCGCCCTCGCCCTGGAAGAACACCGGGACCCACGAGTACTTGTCGGTGAAGCCCCAGATCGTGAACGAGTCGCAGCCCTCGACGTTCAGGCACGCGGTGAGGGTGCGGTCGTAGTAGTCGGCCTGCTGGGCGAGCTGCGCCTCGGTCGGGACCCCGCTCTCGGGCAGGTCCATCCGGACGTCCAGCTCGGTGATCGCGGTCTTCAGGCCCAGCGCGGCGAACCGCTTCAGGTTCGTCTCCAGGTCACCGGGGAAGCCGTAGCGGATGCTCAGGTGCGCCTGCGCGGAGAACCCGTCGACCGGAACGTGCTGGGCGCGCAGCTGCTTGATCAGCGCGAGGTAGGCGTCGCTCTTGGCGTTGACGCTCTCGACGCCGTAGTCGTTGAAGAACAGCTTGGCCTTCGGGTCGGCCTCGTGCGCCCAGCGGAACGCGTCGGCGATGATCCCCGGACCGAGTTCGCGGATCCAGATGTTGTCGGTGGCGCGCAGCTCACCGGTGTCGGTGAAGATCTCGTTGGCCACGTCCCACTGCTGGATGCTGCCCCGGTAGCGACCGACGACCTTCTTGACGTGGTCCTTCAGGATCGCGCGCAGCTCGGCCTTGGTGAAGGTGCCCTGCTCCAGCCACGCGGGGTTCTGGCTGTGCCACAGCAGCGTGTGCCCGCGCACGACCTGCCTGTTCTGCTTGGCGAACCGGACGATCTTGTCCGCCATGCCGAAGTTGTAGCGGTCGCGCTCCGGGTGGATGTACTCCCACTTCATCTGGTTCTCGGCCGACACGGAGCCGAACTCCGCCGCGAGCACCTCCCGGTACTCGCGGTCGGAGGTGAAGGGGTCCGGGTAGGGCTGGGACTCGTGGTGACCGCCACCGGCGACGGCGGTCCCGACGTGGAACCCCTTGGGCGCCGCCCGGCGCAGGGTGTCCTTGGTGGTGTGGCCGGGCGACCGGTCGTCGACGACGGGTGCGGCCGAGGCCACGAGCGTCAACGGGACCGACAGCGCCACGGCGGCGAGCACCGCGGCGGCCAGACGGGTCGGCTTCATCAGGCTCTCGCTTCCTTGCGACGGCTTGATTCCGAAACTTTCGCAATCCCATATGAAAGTTTCTAAGTCGCCGGACCTTAAAATGACATCCACGTGACCGTCAAGGGTCGGCAAGGAGTCCCTGCGGGACCGACCGGCCTTGACCGGTCAACCCGGCGCGCTCCCGACGCCACTCGATCGAGTCCAGCGGCCAACCGGGTGATCACCTTACGATCGCCCTGCCGGTGCGGGTTGAGCGAAGGCGGCGACCATGGCGACTACGGGCAGGCCTAGGGAGTTCGTCCTGGAGGAAGCGCTCGACCGGGCCGTCGAGGTGTTCTGGCGGCTGGGCTACGAGGGCACGCGGCTCGACGACCTGACCACCGCCATGGGGATCAACCGGCCGAGCCTCTACAACGCCTTCGGCAACAAGGAGGCCACGTTCCGCCTCGCCGTCCGGCGGTACGCCGACACCGAGATGGCGTACCTGGCCGACGCCGTGGCCGAGCCGACCGGCCGGGCCGCCGCCGCGCACTACCTGAGCGCCAACCTGACCGCCATCACCGCTCCCGGCAAACCCCGCGGCTGCCTGACCGTCCAAGGTGGACTGACGGGCGGCGGCGAGGACGAGCGGCGGGTCGCGGAACTGCTGGCCGACTGCCGCGCCGCGGCGGAAACCCGGCTGGCCCAGCGGTTCCACGCCGCCCTCGCCGACGGCGACCTGCCCCGCACCGAACGGCCCGCGGACCTGGCCAAGTACCTCTTCACCGTCACGGCGGGCCTGGCCGTGCAGGCTGCGGGCGGTGCGACGCGGCAGCAGCTCGGCCCGGTGGTCGAGCGAACGCTCAGCGCTTTCCCCTGACCGGGCCGCCGATCTCGCGCGTGCGCTCCTCGCGCAGGATCCGCAGGTGGACGGCGGCCCACGTGCGGAACGGCCGCCAGGCCTCGGCCACCTCGTCGAGCGAGCGGTCGGCGCCGTACCGGTGGGCGACCTCGTCGGTCAGCCTGCTCTCGTTGTGCGGCATCGCGTCCGGCGCGTTGGCACCGCGGAGCACGACGAGTTCCGCGGCGAACGGCCCGAGCCCCTTCACCGCCTGGACCGCCCGGACGGCGTCGGCGGCGTCCATCGCGCGGAGCGCGACACCGTCGAGGAGCCCGTCCAGCGCGGCGTCGGCGACCGCGCGCAGGTACTCCGCCTTGCGGCCGGGCAGGTCGAGTTCCAGGCGCCGCAGCTCGTCCGGCGCGGGGAACGCGCCGTCCTCGCCCTTCAGGGAGTCGCGCAGCACCGCGGCCCGCACGATCGGCATCCGCTGCGACAGCACGGCCCACGCCGCCGCCTCGTACGGCGAGTGGAACCCGCACGGTCGCAGACCGGGCAGCCGCCGCTGGGCGTCGGCGATGACCGGGTCGCGCCGGGCGACTTCGGGCCAGCCGCGGGCGTCGACGTCCAGGGAGAGGAACCGGGCCGCCTGCGCGGCGGCCAGGTCGAGGTCGCCGTCACCGGTCGCCACGATCACCGCCGCGCTCCCCCGCCGGGTCACGCGCACCTCGGCGCGACTCCAGTCCCCTTCGACGCGGAACACCGTCCGCACCTCGTGGGACCGCTCCTGCTCGACGAGCGCGGCGGGCGCGAAGCCCTCCCAGAACCGCTTGGAGGTGTCGAGCGACCACGGGCCGAGCACGTCGACGGTCACCTCGTGGCGCGCCACGTCAGGCCTTGTCGTGGACGGTGACCACGTAGCCGTCGGGGTCGGCGAAGGAGAACGTGCGCCCGAACGGCCCGTCGAACGGCGGCGCGGCGATCGGGACGCCGTCACCCGCCAGCCGGTCGTGCAGGACCTGGGCGTCGTCGGCGTGCAGCCACAGCGCGACCCCGAGCCCCGGTCGTGGCGTGGCGGCGTCCAGGTCCACGCCCGGCAGCGGCTCGCGCACCGCGAACGGGATCGGCTCGGTGGCGAACACGATCGCGCCGGGCGGGTTGGTGGGCAGCCTGCGCAGCCCGAGCCTGGTCTCGTAGAACTCGGCCGAGCGGTCGAGGTCGCGCACCTGAAGGGCGAGGAAATCGGGTCCGGTGACGGTCATGTCGTCCTCCACTTGAATGTCAGCGTGTTGACATTCAAGAACCTATGTCATGATGCTGACATGAGTCAAGTCGAGCAGGTCGGTCCTCTGGACAAGGCGGTGGGCTACACGCTGAAACGAGCCGCGACCGCACTGCGCACGGCCATGGACGCGGCCCTCCAGCCGCTGGAGCTGACCGTGCCGCAGTACTCCTGCCTCGAAGTGCTGTCGCAGCGGCCGGGGCTGTCCAACGCCGAGCTGGCCCGAGCCGTCTTCGTCACCCGCCAGTCGATGAACCTCGTGCTGCGCGGCCTCCAGGACCGCGGACTGGTCACCCGCCCGACGACCGCGCCGCACGGCCGGGCCCTGCCGACCTCGCTCACCCCCGACGGCGCCGAACTGCTGCGCGCCGCCAGCACGGCCGTGCGAGCGGTGGAGAAGCGGATGCTCGCACCCTTCTCGGCAGCCCGGCAGGACCGGCTGCTGCACGACCTCGCCGCCTGCGTCGAAGCGCTCGCCACCGAGGACTGAGACCCGCACCCGCCGACCGCGGCACCCACCGGTGCCGCGATCGGCGGCCCCGCCGACCGG
>DATMCA010001009.1:0-11967 GCA_035559015.1 Umezawaea sp.
CACGCGGCCCGGCCTGCACGCCCTGCTGGACGCCGCCGACGAGGTGGGCGTCCCGGTCGGCATCGTCAGCAACGCGCTGTGCGGCGCCGTGCACCGCGACCACCTCCGGCGGCACGGCCTGGACGCGCGGTTCGCCGTGCAGGTCTACAGCGACGAACTCGGCATCCGCAAACCGCACCCCGGCATGATCACCGCCGCCGCGGACGCGCTCGGGGTGCCGGTCGGATCGGCCTGGTACGTCGGCGACAACTTCGACCGCGACGCGCTGTGCGCCCGGCGGGCCGGCGCGGGTGCGGCGATCCTCGTGGAGGACGTGGGCACGCACGAGCCGCCGTTCATGCCGTTCCTGGAGGTCGACGCGCTGCTGCCGGACCTGTCCGCGCTCCGCGACCTGCTGGTGGGCGCCACCCGGTAGAACCCACGTCCGCGCGTCGGCCCCACCCGCCGGAGCGGGTGGGGCCGACGCGGGTCAGCCAAGAGGGGCGATCACCAGGTCACGGGCAGGGAGTAGACGCCGTAGACGAACCCGTCGTGCTTGAACGGGATGTCGTCGAAGTCGATGGCGAGCCGGAGCTCCGGGACGCGTCGGTACAGGGTGCGGTAGACGATCTGGAGTTCCAGCCGGGCCAGCGGCTGGCCGAGGCACTGGTGCACGCCGAAGCCGAACGCGAGGTGGTTGCGGGCCTCGCGGGTGACGTCGATCGTGTCGGGGTCGGAGTACACGGCGGTGTCGCGGTTGGCGATGTCGTTGGGCAGGACCAGGCCCTCCCCCGCCTTCACCAGCTGCCCGGCGACCTCCATGTCCTCCAACGCGACCCGACGCCGCCCGCCGTGGGTGATGTTGAGGTAGCGCAGCATCTCGTCGGTCGCCGTGACGGCGACCTTCTCGTCGTCGGTGTCCCGCAGCAGTGCCAGTTGGTCGGGGTTGCGCAGAAGGGCGACCGTGCTGAGCGCGATCATGTTCGCGGTGGTCTCGTGGCCCGCGATGAGCAGCAGCACGGCCATCTCCGTGGCGCCGCGGTGCGTCAGCTCCCCCGCCGCGACCTTCTCGCCCAGCCGGGACAGCAGGTCGTCGCCGGGGTTCTCGATCTTCTTGGCCACCAGCCGACCCAGGTACTCCGCGAGCGCGCCCGACGCGGCCGCGCGCTTCTCCGGCGTGGAGTTGCGGTTGATCATGGTCTTGCTGTTGTCCTGGAAGAAGTCGTGGTCCGAGTAGGGCACGTCGAGCAGGTCGCAGATCACCAGCGACGGCACGGGCAGCGCGAACGCCTCGACCAGGTCCACCGGCCTCGGTCCGGCGAGCAGGGCGTCGATCGCGTCGTCCACGATCTTCTGCACCGCCGGGCGCATGGCCTCGACGCGCTTCACCATGAACGCCGAGCCGACCATGCGCCGCAACCGCGAGTGCTCCGGGTCGTCCATGCCGATGAAGCTCAACGACCCGTTGCCGGGCGCCTGGCGCGGGTAGGTCGGGTGGGTCATGTCGGCGCTGACGCGCTTGTCGCCGAGCACGGCGCGCTGGTCGGCGTACCGGGTGACCAGCCACGGCGTGGTGCCGTCCCACAGCCGCACCCGCGTGATCGGCGCCTCCTCCTGGAGCGCGCGCAGCTCCGGCGGCGGGTCGAACGGGCAGCCCTTCGCCCTGGCCATGGGGTATTCCGGGACCTCAGAGGGGTCGAGCGTGGTGGTCATCGTCGTCCTTCCGGGAGTGGCGCCTGCGGCGCGAGGTGGTGCTGGCGGAGCCGGCGGGCCTGCTTCGGCATGTTCCAGCCCAGGACGCCGACCGGGACGCCGTCGCGCTCGTGCAGCACGACGAACCGGCGGGCGGCGAGGTCGCCGTCCACGACCGTCGCGGTCGCGTCGACCGCCGGGGTGCCGTGGACGTGGATCCGCGCGTCGAACTGGTCGGTCCAGAAGTACGGGACGGGCTCGTAGGACCGTTGCGCGCCGAGGATGTTGTCCGCCACGACCGTCGCCTGCTCGGTCGCGTTGGTGCGGTTCTCCAGCCGCAGCGGGAGTCCCAGCCGGTCGTGGTGCCAGCGGGCGACGTCGCCGACGGCGTAGATCCCGTCGGCCGCACGGCAGCGCGCGTCGCACACCAGTCCGTTGTCGAGGGTCAACCCGCTGCCGTGGAGCCATTCCGTGGCGGGCACGGCCCCGAGCGCGACCACGACGACGTCCGCCGGGAGCACCTCGCCGGTGTCCAGCAGCACCCCGTCGACCCGGCCGCCGTCACCGGTCAGCCCGATCACCGCCGCACCCAGCCGCAGGCGCACCCCGTTCTCGGCGTGCAGGTCCCCCAACAGCCCGGCGACGAGCGGGCCGAGTTGCGCTTCCAGCGGTGCGCGTTGGGGTCCGGCGAGGGTGACGTCCACGCCCAGACCCCGTGCCGTGGCGGCGACTTCGGCGCCGAGGACGCCGTCGCCGACCACCACGAGCCTGCGGGCGATGAGCAGGTTCTCCCGCAGCGCCAACGAATCGGCCGGCGAACGCAGCACGTGCACGCCCGCCAGGCCGGTCCGACCCGGCAGAGTGCGGGGCCGGACCCCGGTCGCCACCACGACGGCGTCCGCGCCGAACTCCAGCCCGGAGGCGGTGCCCACCGTGCGGGTCGGCACGTCCAGCGCCACGGCGGGATCGCCGAGGACGAACCGCGCGTCGAGCACCTCCAGCACCTCGGCCGTGCGCAGGTGGGCCCGCTCGGGCGTCCACGTCCCGGCGAGCACCTGCTTGGACAGCGGCGGCCGGTCGTACGGCGGGTGGACCTCGTCGCCGACCAGCGTCAACGTCCCGCGATAACCCTTGCGGCGCAAGGCCTCCGCCGTGGCGAGCCCGGCGGCGGACGCTCCCACGACCAGCACCCCGGAGGGTGTGCTCACGCGGTCCCGTCCAGCGTGATCGCCGCCGCGGGGCACACGCCGGCGGCCTCGCGGACCGCGGCGTGCAGGTGTTCGCCGGGCTGGTCGTCCAGCAGCACCACCACACCGTCCTCGTCGCGCTGGTCGAACACGTCGGGCGCGACCAGCACGCACGAGCCCGCGCCGCAGCACTTGTCCTCGTCCACGAAGACCTTCATCGGTTGTGCTCCTCCTCCGGCGGACGTCCGTACCGGCGCCCGCCACCTGGGTGGTTCTTCCCGGTCACGCGCCGGTCGTGGTGACCGGCGCCAGCCACAGCCCGGTGATCGCGTCGACCAGGCCGGTGGCCGTGTCCTCCCAACTGGCCCGGGAGGTGGGGGTTCCCTCGGCCAGAGCGCGCTCGCGCTCGGCGCAGGTGTGCGACACCAGGGTGCGGGCCATCGCGCTGCGCTCCAGGTGGACCGCGAGCGGCAGCGCGGGCAGGCACCGGTTGAGCCCGTCCAGCACCCGCTGGATCGCCTCGGTGCCCAGCGCCTCGTCGATGATGATCTGCCGCAGTCCGGGGTCGGTCATCACCTGCGCGCCGAACCGGGCGTACCAGGTGGGGACGCCCAGGTCGGCCAGGTGTTCGGTGAACGGCCGGATCAGGCACGCCACCCAGTCGCGCACGTCGGCGCTGCGGCCGATCTCGGCGAGCATCCACTCCCGCGACCGCTCCATCGGTTCGGCGTGCCGCCGGACGATCGCGCGCACCAGGTCGGCCTTGGCGCCGAAGTGGTAGCCGACGGCGAAGTTGTTGCCCTGTCCCGCCGCTTCGCCGACCTGGCGGTTCGACACGGAGAACACCCCGTGCTCGGCGAACAGCCGTTCCGCGGCGACCAGGATCAGCTCGCGCGTCTCCGCGGCCCGTTCGGTCCGACCGCCGGACGTCACCAGCGCACCGGGACTTCGACCAGCCCACCGACGATGAGGCCGTCGACGCGTTCCAGGGCGTCGGCGGGAACGGCGAGCGCGAGGCCGGGCAGGCGGCGCAGCAGCACGTCGAGCACGGCCTGGAGTTCGGTGCGCGCCAACGACTGCCCGAGGCAGGAGTGCGAGCCGAAGCCGAACGCCAGGTGCGCGTTCGGGGTGCGGTCCAGGGCCATCTCGTCGGCGTCGTCGAACGCGCGCTCGTCGCGGTTGGCGGCGGCCAGGTTGCACACGACGGTCGTGCCGCGCGGGACCACGGTGCCGCCGATCTCGGCGTCCTCGGTGATGTAGCGCGGGATGCCGAAACCGGGGTTGGCGTCCAGGCGCAGGACCTCCTCCACCGCGGAGCGCACCAGGGACCGGTCCGCGAGCAGGCGTTCCCAGCGGCTCCGGTCGGCCAGGAGCATCCCGACCATCTTGCCGATCATGTTCGCGGTCGTCTCGTGGCCCGCGACCAGCAGGCCCTGCGCGGTCGACAGCAGCGCCTCGTCCGGCATGACCTGACCGGCGCCCGCCGCGGCCGCGATCAACTCGCTCACCAGGTCGTCGCCGGGGTTCTCCCGCATCGCCGCGACGTGGGCCGACATGTAGGCGCGGAAGTCCGCCTGGGCGGCGTCGATCTCCTGCTCGGTGTACCGGGTGAGGCTCAGCAGGGTGTCGGACCAGTAGGCGAACCTGTCGCGGTCGCTCTCGGGCACGCCGAGCATGTCGCAGATGACCCACACGGGCAGCGGGAAACCCAGCGCCGCCTTGAGGTCCGCGGGCGCGCCGCTCGCCACCATCTCGTCGATCAGCCGGTCGGCCATCGCCTCGATCCCCGGCCGCAGCGCGGACATGCGCTTGGCGGTGAACCACCGGCCGACCATCCGCCGCCACTGCTGGTGGGTCTCCTCCGGCAGGGCCTTCGCCAGCGACCCGTTGAACACGCCGCCCGACTCGGTGTCCGACACGCGCGCCGCGTCGTCGGCGTCGAGGCGCCTGCGGAACCGCGGGTCGGCCAGCACCTGCTTCACGTCGTCGTAGCGCGTGAGCAGCGATGCGCCGTCGCCGCTGGGCAGCCTGACGGCCGCCACCGGGCACCCCGCGCGCAGGCCCGCCCACTCGCCCGGCGGTTCCAGCGCGGTCGGTGACGCCATCGGGTAGTCGAGGACCTGATCCGCGTCTCCGGGTGCCACGTCGACCTCCTCCGTGTTGATCTCGGTCGCCGTCCAGCTAACCGGGTTCTCCATTTTGAGTCAAGCGACTGACTTAAACGTTCGCCCTACCCGGAGGTCAACGGGTCGGGCACGGCGAGAAGTGGATCAGGTGCGCGGCGTGACGGGCGCGAGCCACAGCCCGGTGATCGCGTCGACTAGACCGTCCGCGGCTTCGCGCCAGGTGGCCCGCGGCGTGCCGACCCCCTCGGCGAGGGCCCGCTCCCGCTCGGCGAAGCCGTGCACCATCAGGTGCCGGGTCATGTCGCCGCGCTCGGCCTGCACCTCGGGGGGCAACTCCGGGCGGCAGCGGTCCAGCCCCCGCACGACCTGCCGCAGCGACGGCGTCGCGAGGGCCTCCTCGGACATGATCGCCCGGAACACGGGGTCCGTCATGACCTGCGCGCTGAACCGGGCGTACCAGGTGGGGTCGCCCAGCGCGGCGAGGTGGGACGCGGTCGGGTGCACGAGGCAGGCCACCCAGTCCCGGACCTCGTCCGACTCGCCGAGGTCCTCCACCATCTCCAGGCGCAGGGATTCCACCCGTGACGCGTGCCTGCGGACGATGGCCCGCACCAGGTCGACCTTGGTGCCGAAGTGGTAGCCGACGGCGGCGTTGTTGCCCTGCCCGGCGGCGGCGCTGATCTGCCGGTTCGACACGGCGTACAGGCCCTGCTCGGCGAACAGCCGTTCAGCGGTGCGGAGGATCTGTTCGCGCGTGGCGCCGACCTGCTCCGCCCGCGGCGTTCTGCTGACGTCCGTCACCACGACCACCACCGTACAGGCACGTCGGACACGGTCGGCCGACAGTTCGGACAAGCGGGACACCGAGCCGTTCGATGCCCGCGGGGCAAGTTCCCGGTCTTTCGAGATCACCGTCCCATTCGGACAGATCGGACACAGTGAAACCCAGGGCGCATTCTAAGTCAAGTGACTGATTTAATCCGGGTCACGAACCCCACCCCGGAGGCCGTTCCCCATGCCGAGCACATCCATCAGCACGCCCGAGGTCGTCCCGCGCCCCAACACCGTCGTCGCGGTGCTGGCCTCCGCGGGCATCGTCGTGTCGCTGATGCAGACCGTCGTGATCCCCCTCGTCCCCCAGCTGCCCCGGCTCCTCGACGCCGCTCCGGCCGACACGACGTGGGCGATCACCGCCACGCTGCTCGCCGCCGCGGTCGCCACGCCCACCACGGGCAGGCTCGGCGACATGTACGGCAAGCGCCGGATGCTGCTGATCAGCCTCGGGCTGCTCGTCGCGGGATCGGTCATCGGCGCGCTGAGCCACAGCCTGCCGCCGATGATCGTCGGCCGGGTCCTCCAGGGCCTGGCGTCGGGCGTCATCCCGCTCGGCATCAGCATCATGCGCGACGAGCTGCCGAGCGAGCGCCTCGGTTCGGCCACCGCGATGATGAGCGCCTCGCTCGGCGTCGGTGGCGCGCTCGGCCTGCCCCTGGCGGCCCTGCTCGCCGAGAACGCCGACTGGCACCTGCTGTTCTGGACCTCCGCCGGGCTCGGCGCGGTCGTCGCGGTCCTGGTGACCACGCTCGTACCGGAGTCGCGGGTCCGCACCGGTGGCCGGTTCGACGTCGTCGGCGCGCTCGGCCTGTCCGCCGCCCTGATCTGCCTGCTGCTGGCCATCTCCAAGGGTTCGGCCTGGGGCTGGGGCAGCGGCACCACCACCGGCCTGATCGCCGCCACCGTCGTCGTGCTGGCCGCGTGGGGCTGGTGGGAGCTGCGCTCGCCCCGGCCGCTGGTCGACCTCCGGACCAGCGCCCGCCGCCCGGTGCTGCTGACCAACCTCGCCTCCGCCGTGTTCGGCTTCGCGATGTTCGCCATGTCCCTGGTCCTGCCGCAGCTGCTCCAGCTCCCGACCTCCACCGGCTACGGCCTCGGCCAGTCGCTGTTCGTCGTCGGCCTCGTCATGGCGCCCTCGGGCCTGGTGATGATGGTGATGGCCCCGGTCTCCGCCCGCGTCTCCCGCACGAGCGGCCCGAAGACCACGCTGGTGCTGGGCGCGCTGGTGGTCGCCGCGGGCTATGGCCTCGCGGTCGTGCTGATGGCCGAGATCTGGCAGCTCCTGCTCGTCTCCAGCGTCATCGGCGCGGGCATCGGCCTCGCCTACGGCGCCATGCCCGCACTCGTCATGTCCGCCGTGCCGGTCTCCGAAACCGCTGCCGCGAACAGCCTCAACACCCTCATGCGCTCGATCGGCACGTCGGTGTCCAGCGCGGTCGCGGGCGTCGTCCTCGCCCAGATGACCATCACGCTCGGCACCACCGCCTTCCCGTCGCAGACCGGCTTCCGCGTCGTGATGGCCATCGGCGCGGGTGCGGCCCTCGCCGCCGCCGTCATCGCCTCCCTGCTGCCCACCCACCGGTCCGCCACCAGGCCCGCCGACCGCGAGCCCGTGACCGCGGCGGCCTAGGGACCACCGGTCCACGACCCATCGCCGTGCCGTGGACCGGCGCACGACCTACGGCTTTGCGACCACCCGCCGCAGCGTTACGGCTGCACACTAAACATTGACATCAATTACACAGCTCACACCAGTCAGTCCAGGAATACGCCATTGCGCGGAAACCGGGCCACCAAATGCCACTGAAATAAAGCCCAGCAAAGTCACGACTGATACTCGAACACGCAGCTCACCCAGATGCGTACGACCAAGCGAGTGAACAGTCGCCAATGCTGATTCACCGCTACCGTGGCACGATCAGGAGGTAATATCATCTACCTGTGATAGAAGCAAATCTGATCCTGGACTTTGTCAAGGTTCTGATCTGGCCGCTATTGATCATCGCCTTATCGCTGATAGCCGCACAATACTTCCCAAGAAGTCCATCGCAACAAGTGCAGCACGCAGAGCTACGCGCGAACTTGCCACGAACACGTGTCGACGACAGCACGCGGCTCACTGCGGCACTCGAGGACGCGGAGTCGCTCGCCTCCTTATACGCCAGTCCACCCCCAGACCCCGCAGTCCACCTCCAGCAGGCGGTGAGCATCTGCCCTGTCAGCTATCGCGAATCCGCCAGGCAGATTCGCGAAAGTCTCCAAAGCGGACGCCTGGTCATCCTCGATCTCGCTGGTGTGGATGAAGAACTCGCTGCCCGACTCGTCGACTTCTGCAGTGCCACGACCATTGCTTCTCGCGGCCTACTCCAACAAATCTCCAGCACGGTCCTGCTCGTCACTCCCCACTCACCTTGACCAAGACCATCGCATTTGAGAGGAACGGATACCGATGGCGGGTTCTGGTACCTACGAGCGGGGAAATTCGACCGCAAGCCGCAAGACCACAGCAGCAGCTAGCCAATACGAACAACAGCGCCAGGCCACCCTGGAAGCCAACGCGAAACTTCTCGGACTCAATGCCGAAATTCGCAAGTACGAACACTGGGCCGTCGTCGCCAAGCGGCGACGACGATTGTCAATCCTGTCGTACATTCTCGGACCATTGCTTCTTCTGGCCCTGTACGCCATGTTCTGGCTACCATGGATCACCGGGAGAACACTGACCGCAGTCAGCATCCCAGGTTTCACCATAGCCGCCGGATTTTGCTATTTTGCATTCGACCTCGCACGAAATCCTGGTGGCGGCCCACGGGTAAACATCGAAGGAGAGAGCAAGAATAACAAACCCGTGGTCCGACGACAAACCGAAGGTGAGATCGAACTTCTCGTCGCGAAAAAGCGAGATGCTAAGAAGCTCCAGGTCGCCGATGGAATCTTCGACCAAAAAACCAGACGACTCATCTACAAGGACGAGGCCTACAACGAGATCGAAAGGCTTCGAAGCGACAGCAAGCGGTATCGAAATGTCAACAATGCTCTTCAGGGGATCCTGATCATCGGTTCGATCAGCGCTACCGCCGCATCCGGCATTTCATCCGCAGGTGGCCCGATTCGATGGGTCGTACTGGGCCTATCCTTAGCAGTCGGCATTGCCAGCGGCTTCATGGGGTACTACAAGTACAAAGAACGAAGCTTCTACCTACAACAGACAGCAGACGCGATCGAGCACGAATGGGAGGCGTTCGAGGTCGGCGTCGGCCGCTACAAGTTCTGCAAGACCGAGGACATAGCCCTCAAGGAGTTCGTCGAGGAAGTGCACCGCCTCAAGTCCGAACAGCGCAAACGTCAGCAGAATCTTGAACAGCCACCCGACACTCGCGACGCGGGCGAGCTGTAAAAATTAAATTCGCCTGCGGCTACTCACCAGCAGAGAAACAGCCCCCGGCACAAGATGCGAGGTTGCGCCAGTCGACGCCAGGAACAGGTCCGACCAGAGCAGATCCCCTCGTCGGCGCCAACGAGGCTCACCGCAAGAAGTCGTGTTCGTCCAACGCCCAACACGAAGAAACCTGGAACACCGCGCAGTGCGGGATCACTACGTCGTAGCACACCCAGCCACCGCCCTCACCGTCCGACTTGCCAAAGCGGAACGAGGTTCCGTATCGTTAACGGAGCAACGTTCCGCTTACTCGGGTCGTCCGAGCGCAAGTCACCACGGAGGAACACGGTCATGCAGTACCGCACTTTGGGCCGCACCGGTGTGCAGGTCAGCTCCCTCGCGCTCGGCGCGATGAACTTCGGCAAGATCGGGCGGACCACCCAGGACGAGGCCACCGCCATCGTCGACGCCGCGCTCGAAGGCGGCGTCAACCTGATCGACACCGCCGACTGGTACGGCCTCGGCGAGTCCGAGGAGATGGTCGGCAAGGCCATCGCGGGCCGCCGCGACGACGTCGTGCTGGCCACGAAGGCGACCATGCCGATGAGCGACGAGCGCAACCACCAGGGCGGTTCACGCCGCTGGCTGGTCACCGAACTGGACCACAGCCTGCGCCGCCTGGACGTCGACCACGTCGACCTCTACCAGGTCCACCGCTGGGACCCGACCACCAGCGACGAGGAGACCCTGTCGGCCCTGACCGACCTCCAGCGCGCCGGGAAGATCCGCTACTTCGGCTCCTCGACGTTCCCCGCGTACCGCGTCGTGCAGGCGCAGTGGGCCGCGCGGGAGCACCACCTGAGCCGGTACATCACCGAACAGCCCAGCTACTCGATCCTCCAGCGCGGTGTCGAGACCGAGGTGCTGCCGGTGGCCGAGCAGTACGGGCTGGGCGTGCTGGTGTGGAGCCCCCTGGCCTCCGGCTGGCTGTCGGGCGCGGTGCGCGCGGGCCAGGAGATCAGCACCAACCGCTCGGCCGTCCTGCCGCAGCGCTTCGACCTGTCCATCCCCTCCAACCAGGCCAGGCTGGACGCCGTCGAGAAGCTGGCCAAGATCGCCGAGCAGGCCGACCTGACCTTGGTCCAGCTCGCGCTCGGCTTCGTGACGGCCCACCCCGCCGTGACGAGCGCGCTCATCGGCCCGCGCACGCTCGACCACCTGCGCTCGCAGCTCGCCGCCGCGGACACCGTGCTCCCGGCCGACGTGCTCGACGAGGTCGACTCCGTCGTCGCTCCCGGCGTCGACCTCGCGGCGCACGAGAAGTTCGACACCCCGCCCGCGCTGCTCGACCCGTCGCTGAGGCGGCGCCGCGCCTGACGGCTCGTCCTCAGCCGAGGAGTTCTCCCAGCGTCACCAGGAGTTCCCGGCGGCTGTGGCAGCCGAGCTTCTGGCGCATCCTGGTGACGTGGTGCTCGACCGTCTTGCCGGAGATGAACAGCCGGTCGCCGATCTCCTTGTACGTCAACCCCTCCAGCACGAGCGCGGCCACCTCCTGCTCGCGTTCGCTGAGCACGCCGGTCTCGGACTCGTGCTCCGGTGACACCGGGCCGAGCCTGCGGGCGAGTTCCAGCAGCCGGGAGATCGTGGCGCGGTCCGCGGTGCGGATGGCGGCCTGCCCGGCCAGGCGGGAGGCGTCCCAGTGCAGGCCGTGGCCGTGCAGCGCGGTGGCCGTCCGCTCGACCGCGTCGGGGTCCACGGCACCGGTGCTGATGGCCAGCCAGCACTCGGCGGCGTCGGCGAGGACCCGGCCCGACGACGTCTGCTCGCGGTGCCGGGCCAGGGCGTCGACCTGGCGGCGGGCCGCCGCCGTGTCACCGGTGATCAGGTCCGCGTGCACGGCCCACCAGCGCAGCATCACCGACCACGCGGGCGGGTGACCGGACCGTTCCAACAGGTCCCACGCGAGGTCGAGATGGCCCGACACCTGGTGCGCGCGGCCGAGTCGGGCCGCGGCGGCGACGAGTTCTCCCAGCGGTAGCAAGGTGAACAGGTCCACCGGCTGCACCAGGAGCGCGTGGTACGCGGTCTCCCACCCGTCCTCCAGCGCCCGCGGGTCGCTGCGGCGGCGGGCCAGCCCCAGGTCCACGGCGGACACGAGGAGCGCGTCGCGCGGTTCCAGGCCGCGGTGGGCCCTGAGCGGTGCCAACCGCTGCGCGGCGGTGGCCAGGTCGCCGCCCAGGAGGGACGTGTACGCGAGGAGAACCTGGTGGCGGACGCCGAACACGCCGTGCGCGGGCGCCCCGGTGAGCAGCGTCGTGGCCAGCGGGAGTTCCGCCAGGTGCAGGCACACGTGCGCCGCCAGCGCGGTCGGGCTGTCCGGCAGCAGGTGCGGCGCGCCGAGCGAGTCGGCGACCGACGCGGCCGAGACCAAAGTGGACAGCGCGGTCGACGGCTTGCCGTCCAAGGAGGTCAGCAGGCCGTGCGCCATGCGGCGGGTGAGTCCGGTCGCGAGCGTGGGCGTCGGGGGCGCGCCGTCGAGCAGGCCGGCCGCGCGCCGCCGGTCGCCGGTCGCCACGTGGGCGATGGCGGCGAGGTCCGCCGCGCGCGGATCGCTGGCCGTGGTCAGCACCTCGGCGCCGCGGGCCAGTTCACCGCGCTGGGCGAGCACGAGCGCCGCGACGACGGCCCCCGCGTCCCGGATCCGCTCGTCCCCCGATCCCACGGCCAGGTCGGCGGTGCGCAGGGCGGCGTCCGGGTCGCCGGACAGGGC
>DATMCA010001010.1:0-4568 GCA_035559015.1 Umezawaea sp.
CGGCCGATGCGCTGCTTGACGTGGCCGGTGAGCGGATCGAAGAGCTGGAGCGACTCCACCTCGTCGTCGAACAGCGAAAGGCGCACCGCGTTCTCGGCGTGCTCGGCCGGGAAGATGTCGAGCACGTCGCCGCGCACGCGGAACGTGCCGCGCGCGAACGCGATGTCGTTGCGGGTGTACTGCACGTCGACCAGGGCGCGCAGGAACAGGTCGCGGTCGACCTCGCCGCCGACGGCCAGGGAGATCGACCGGTCGAGGTACGACTGCGGGGTGCCGAGGCCGTAGATGCACGACACCGAGGCGACCACGATCACGTCGCGCCTGGTCAGCAGGCTCATCGTCGCCGCGTGGCGGAGCCGCTCGACGTCGTCGTTCACCGAGGAGTCCTTCTCGATGTACGTGTCCGTCTGCGGGATGTACGCCTCGGGCTGGTAGTAGTCGTAGTAGCTGACGAAGTACTCGACCGCGTTGTCCGGGAAGAAGCCCTTCAGCTCGTTCGCCAGCTGCGCGGCGAGCGTCTTGTTGGGCGCCATCACGAGCGTCGGCCGCTGCACCTTCTCGACCAGCCACGCCGTCGTGGCCGACTTGCCGGTGCCGGTGGCGCCGAGCAGCACGATGTCCTTCTCGCCGCGGCGGATGCGGCGTTCCAGGTCGGCGATCGCCGCGGGCTGGTCGCCCGCGGGCTCGTAGTCGGCGACCATGCGGAACTGCCCGTCGGTGCGGGGGATGTCGCCGACGGGCCGGAACTGCGAGTGCGCCTTGGGGGTCGCGTCCTCAGCGGGGATCTCGGTAGGGAATGCCACAGCACGAAGGTACGCCTGGGGTCCGACAATTTCAGATCAGCGCAGGTCAACCCCTCTTTCAGCAGTCACATCCGCAGCAGTCGCAGCACCCGCAGTCGCAGCAGTCGCAGCCGTCGCAGTTGTTGCACCAGGCCTCGCGCCACTTGCCGCTCCACGGACCGGGGTACGGGTCGCGGCAGCAGTACTGGCAGGTGCCGCACTGGTAGAGCACGGCGGCGCAGCCGGCCAGGGCGTTGCGGCCCCGCGGCGGCTGGACGAGCTTCGGCCAGAACCACAGGCCGCTGCCGGGGCCGGGCTCCTTGCGCTTCCCGCGCCCCTTCTTCCCCGGCGGGGGCGGGCCGGGCGGGGTGCCACCACCGGGCGCACCGGGCGGGGGCACGGGCGGCGGGGCGTACTGGCCGTAGGTGTTCTCCTGGCCGGGAACGGGCTGGTAGGGCGGGGGCTGCCGGCCCGCGGGCGGGTACATGCCGGGGTCCGGCTGCCAGCCGGGCGGTGGAGGCGGCTGGTGGGAGTGCGGGTACGTGCCGAGGTCCGGCTGCCGGCCGGGCGGCGGGGGCTGCTGGTGGGCGTGCGGGTCGCCGAACACGCGCGCGATCGACTGCTTCAGCTCGTGCACGAAGAGCTGGTGCACCAACCGGTCGTCGGTGAACGTCGCCTCGCGCAGCGCGAGCTTGATGCCGAGCGCCGCGTCGTCGCACAGCCGCCGCGCCTCGACGAGGTCCGTGCCGGTCGCGGTCAGCGGGTTCCACGCGCCGGACTCGCGGTCGGCTTCGAGGTCCTCCACGGCGTCCAGGAGGTGGGCGAGCCGCCCGAACAGCCTGCCGACCTCGCGCAACGGCACCATGTTGCCGGGGCGGCCCGCGAGCACGGCCGTCTGGGCGCACGCCTCGCCGGTCGCGGTCTCGGTGGGTTCGGTGACCAGCAGCACCGAGCTGCCCAACCCGGCCGCCGCCTCCACCTCCTCCTGCCTGCGCACGGCCGTGACCAGCACGGACGTGTCGAAACCCAGGTCGGCACCGGTCTCGGCGGCCTGGTCGGCCCACCGCGACGCGACCCGGCGGCCCACACCCCTGGCGGCCCGGCGGGCGAACACGCCGTCACCGTCCTCCACGTGGTCGCGCACCTTCGCCGAGGCCAGGACGAGCGACACCGCCGCGGCCAGCCGGGCGCCGGCGCCGTGCGACACGTCGGCGGTCCTCATGCCGCGCAGCGGGCACGGACCCGCGGCCCGGCGGCCGGTCCCGACGGGTGACTGGGCCTCGACCATCGCCGAGATCGCCAGCCCGTCGTAGTTGGTGACGACCCTCGCGAACTGGCCGTGGTCGTCGCGGAGCGCCAGGCAGAGCCCGCACAGGTGGGCGAGCCAGGCCTCGCTCAGCTCAGGGCCGAGACGGCTGCGACAGGGGCGGATGATCCCGAACATGCGCGGATCTTAAGCAGCGGATTCAACCGAATGTAGCAATATCGGCAGACGGTTGGACTCGGCAAGATAACGGGATGCAAACGCAGGAGGCCGCCCCCGTGGCGCACATCCACCCACCCAAGATCGAGTACTTCGACCTGGACGCGAAGAGCAACACCGATCCCAAGGGCCACCTGCGGGGGGTGGAGGAGTACCGGACCTCGCCGCACGGGCTGTACATGTTCCGCCCGGTGCCCGGCCACCCCCAGCTCTCGCACTTCGAGTCGTGGCTGCTGCCCGCCCACGGACTGCGCGTCACGCGGCAGTCCTGGCACCCCGGCCACGAACGTGACTACGACCTGTACGTGGACGTCGTCGAGATCACCTCCAGCGGCACGGTCTGGAAGACGATCGACCTCTACCTCGACCTGATCGTGCGGACCGGGCGCAGCGTGACCGTCCTGGACACCGACGAACTGCTCGCCGCGCTGGCAGCGGGCCTGGTCCAGGCCCCGCGCGCGCAGTGGGCGCTGGAGAGGACCTACCAGGCGGTCGCGGGCATCTCCGCCCACGGCTTCGACGCGATCCGCTGGCTGGCGTCCCAGGGAGCGGTCACGACCTGGCGACGCCGGTAGTACTGACAGTGTTTTGATACCCCAATCCGTGATGTAACAAATCGACCCGGAGGGTTACCGAGCGCACACTTAGGGCTACCCTCGGGTCGCGTGGGAGCGGTCATCACACCTCAGCTGGTCGACACGGTCGACACCATAAGCGCTGTTCGCAGCTACTCCTCCGGGATGTCGCGACACCTGACGACCTGTGAGGTCGAACGGTGGGGCCTGCGGATGGAGTGCCCTACGCCGGAGGACCCGTTCTCCGACTCCGAGGTCACCTGGCTGATCCCGGACCTGGGTCTGCGGCTCACGCACCACCGCCCCCGATCGCGCCACGCGCGTCGAGCGCCGAGCGTGCTCACGGCGGTCCGAGTGGAGCGCGACGGCAGGTCGTGGCGCACCACGGACCTCCTGCTGGGCCTCGCCGTCCCCGGCGGCACCACCGCCCGGATCGTGCGCTCCGAGGAGTTCGCCGCCGCCGTCGCGGGCCGCGTCCTGCGCTCCGGTGACGCCGACCTGGCGCTGCGGACCGTGCACCGGACGCTGGAGGAGATCAGCCTGCACCGCCACGACATGACGTCGTGGCTGATGCACCGCGGCCTCTACGAGGTCTGGCCGCCGCTGTAGCCCATCCGCTCGGACGCGGCCGCCATCCACGGCTCCTTGGCCTCCGCGTAGTGCTCCCACGTGTCGTCCGAGGCGAACTCGGCCGACAGCTTCAGCTTCAACTCCTGGTAGTCCGCGACCTCGGCCGGGTTGGCCAGCAGCCAGTCGCGGAACCGCAGCGCCCACTCCCACGCCGGGCCGCCCTCCACTCGGACGTGCAGGTTCACGAGCCGGGACGGGTCCGCTCCCGCGTGGAACCGCTTACGCCACAGGGCCTGGTCCGCGCCTTCAGGCTTCGGCACGTCCTCGGCGTCCTTCCTCGTCAGTGGGAACCCCGCCTCGCCCAGGCGTTCGGCGAGGTCGTCCGCCGCTTCGAGTGACGGGACGCCCAACTGGAGGTCGATGACGTCCTTCGCCGCCAGGCCCGGCACGGCCGTCGAGCCGATGTGCTCGACGCGCAGACCTCCCGCCGCCAGGCTGACCCGGTTCGCGATCCTCTTCGCCTGCCGCGGCCAGGTCTCGTCGTACGGGACCACCTTGGGCCGGCCCGACACCCGGCGGCGGAGGCGGACGTTCGCCTCGAACGGGACCAGGCGGTCGGCCCACAACTCGTCCACGGCCGCCAGGACCAGGTCCGGGGTGCCGGAGTTGTCCAGCCACACGTCCGCCACCGCTCGCCGCTGGTCGTCGTCGGCCTGGGCGGCGATGCGGTTGCGCGCGTCCTGCTCGGCCATCCCGCGGGCGGTCACCAGCCGGTGGACGCGGTCCTCCTGGTCGGCGTGGACGATCAGCACCAGGTGGTACGCGGGCGCCAGGCCGTTCTCGACCAGGAGCGGGACGTCGTGGACGACGACGGCGTCCGGGGCCGCGCCCGCGATCAGTTCAGCCGTTCGGGCGCCCACCTTCGGGTGGATGATGCCGTTCAACGTCCTGCGGGCGGCCTCGTCGGTGAAAACTTTGGCCGCCAACGCTCCCCGGTTCAGCGCGCCTCGCTCGTCCAGCACGTCCGCGCCGAAGGCCTCGACGATCTGGGCCAAGCCTTCGGTGCCCGGCTCCACGACCTCGCGGGCCAGCTTGTCCGAGTCGATCACCACGGCCCCGTGCTCGGCCAGCCGCCTGGCGACCGTCGACTTGCCCGAA
>DATMCA010001011.1:0-4308 GCA_035559015.1 Umezawaea sp.
CGATCCCCATGGCCGAGCCGGCACTCGACGAGCAGCGCCTTCGTGGCCTGATCGATGCGGGGCGTGGGCTCCTGATCGCCCCGCTGGACGTCGAGCCAGTGCTCCGGCAACTTCTCGACGTCGCGCGCGATGTCACCGGTGCGCGCTACGCGGCGGTGGGGGTGCTCGACGAACCCCGGCGAGCGCTCGAGCGCTTCATCACAGCTGGCGTCGACGACGCCACGCATCGCAGGATCGGGGACTTGCCCCGCGGTCGCGGCATCCTCGGGCTGCTGATCGAGGAGCCGCGGCCGCTCCGGCTCGAGCACCTCGGTGAGCACCCGCGCGCGTGCGGCTTCCCCGAAGCGCATCCCGAGATGGAGACGTTCCTTGGCGTCCCGGTGGTAATCCGCGACGAGATATGGGGCAACCTCTACCTGACCGACAAGGAGGGCGGCGGCGAGTTCACCGAGGTGGACACCGAGATCGTCACGACGGTCGCCGCGGCGGCGGGCATCGCGATCGAGAACGCCCGCCTCTACGAGCAGACCCGGCAGCGCGAGGTGTGGCACCGCGCGTCGAACGAGGTGACGCTCGCGCTGCTCAGCGGCGTCTCCGGTCGGGACGCGCTCAACCAGGTGGCCGCCCAGGCCCGTGGTGCCGCGGACGGGATAGTGGCCGCGCTCGTCCTGCCGGACAACCGGGGCGAACTGGTGCTGGAGGTCGTCGACGGGATCCTCGGCAGGCACGCGAAGGGCTTCACCGTGCCCGACACGGCGTCCTCTTGGGAGGTCTTCGCCAACGGCAAGCCGAAGGTGATGGACAGCCTGGTGCAGGTCGGGCTGTGGCCGGAGGGCGTCAACCCCGGCCTGGTCGAGGACTTCGGCCGGATCGGCCCGATCGTGCTGGTCCCGATGGCTGCGGGGGACCGCGTGCTCGGCGTCCTGATGGTCGCCCGGCCGCGCGGGCACCACCCGTTCGACGCCGCCGACGTGGAACTGGTGGAGTCGTTCGCCTCGCAGGCGGCGCTGGTGCTGGAGTTCACCCGCGCCCAGGAGGACAGCAGGCGGCTGGCGATCCTGGAGGACCGCGACCGCATCGCGCGCGACCTGCACGACCTGGTGATCCAGCGGCTGTTCGGCCTCGGGCTGGGGTTGCAGGGCCTCAACGGCTCGGTGGACCAGCCGATGGTCGCGGCCAGGCTGGCCGGGTTCATCGAGGAGGTCGACCACACGATCCGCGAGATCCGGCGGACCATCTTCTCCCTGCACGAGCCGCCGAGCGGCGGGATCAGCCTGCGCGGGCAGCTGCTGCGGGCGGTGCGGGAGTCGGCGCGGCTGCTGGGGTTCGAGCCGACCGTGGCGCTGGACGGGCCGCTCGACTCGGTCGTGCCGGACCCGGTCCGCCCCGACCTGCTGGCGAGCCTGCGCGAGGCGCTGGCCAACGCCGCCAGGCACGCGGGCGCGACGTCCGTCGCGGTCTCGATCACGGTGGACCGCGCGGCCACGGCGTTGGAACTGGTCGTGCGCGACAACGGGAAGGGCCTGCCCGAACGGCAGGTCCGGCACAGCGGCGGACTGGTCAACATGTCCGCCCGCGCCGACCGGTGGTCCGGGCGGTGCGCGGTCGACTCCGAACCGGGCCTGGGCGTCTCCGTGGTCTGGTCGGTTCCCCTGGTCCAGCACTACGACTTCGGCTGAGGAGGCGGAATGGCGATCACCGTGCTGCTGGTGGACGATCACGAGATCGTGCGCCGGGGCTTGCAGCAACTGCTGGCGGTCGAGGCGGACATCACCGTGGTGGGCGAGGCGGACACGGCCGCGGCGGCGGTGGCCGCGGCTCCGGTGCTCAAGCCGGACGTGGTGATCATCGACGTGCGGCTGCCGGACGGCAACGGGGTGACCGTGTGCCGGGAGATCCGGTCGTCCACGCAGCCGCCGCCCGCGTGCCTGATGCTCACCTCGTACTCCGACGACGAGGCGCTGTTCGGCGCGATCATGGCCGGCGCGGCCGGGTACATGCTCAAGCAGGTGTCCGGCAACGACCTCGTCGCCGCCGTCCGCACGCTGGCCGCGGGCGGGTCGCTGCTGCACGCGGGCGTGACGGCGACCGTGCTGCAACGGCTGCGCAGCGGGCCGGAGGAGGACCCGAGGTACGCGACGCTGAGCCCGCAGGAGCGGCGGATCCTGGACCTGATCGCCGAGGGCCTGACCAACCGGCAGATCGCGCACCGGCTGTACCTGGCGGAGAAGACCGTGAAGAACTACGTGTCCTCGCTGCTGCACAAGCTGGGGTTCGACCGGCGCACGGAGGCGGGCGTGTATGCGGCACGCCGCAGGGACAACGGATCGCATTCGCCCATGTAAGACGAAATGGGCTTGAGTGACATGTCAACCTGGGTACGGTGGCGGTGGATCATCGTCGCTCACCACCGGGGGACCGCCATGGACTCTGACCAGACGAAGCTGAGCCGCCGCGGCCTGTTCCGCGGCGCGGCGGTGCTCGGTGGGGCCGCGATCGTGGGCACACCGGCCGTCGCGGCCGCGGACGAGCTGTCGGAGGCGGGCGGCCACCGGTTCACGGCCCGCGAGGGCACCGGAATCTCGGCCGCGCTGTCGCCGGACGGCAAGCTGATCGCCATCGACCTGTACACCGCGATCTGGGTCCTGCCCGCCGGTGGCGGCCAGGCGCGCAGGCTCACCGGCGACGACCAGGACGCCACCCGCCCGCACTTCTCGCCGGACTCGAAGTCGCTGGTCTTCCAGTCCTACCGCGACGGCAACTACCACCTGTGGACCGTCGGCGTCGACGGCGGCGCGCTCCGGCAGCTGACCACCGGCCGCGACGACCACCGCGAGCCCCGGTTCTCCCCGGACGGCACGCGGATCGCGTTCAGCGGCGACGCGGGCGGCGGCAGCTACGACCTGTGGGTGTTCGACCTGCGCACCGGGCAGAAGACCCGGCTGACCAGCACCGACCTCGACGAGGGGGAGCCGAGCTGGTCGTCGGACGGCAGCAGGCTCCTCTGCACGGTCGACGGCACCGCGATCGACGCCGTCGACCTCTCCGGCGGCAGGCAGCGCCTGGTCGAACCGGTCGTGGACACCCGGCTGTTCGGACCGGGTTACGCGCCGAACGGCGCGCTGACCTACACCACGCTGCGCGGTGGCGTGACGGAGCTGGTCGTCGACGGCCGCCCGGTGACGAAGGGCGAGGACCTGTTCGGCTTCCCGGTCGCCTGGACGGGTGCGGGCACGGTCCTGTACACCGCCGACGGCGGCCTGCGCACCCGCGACCTCGCCGCGGGCACCAGGTCCTCGGTGCCGTTCGACGCGACCGTGGACTACCGGCGGCACGAGAACCGCCGCGCGAAGCGGAACGTGTCGTCGCACGCCTCGCAGCCGGTGCGCGGGATCGCGGGGCCGGTGCTCTCCCCGGACGGGAAGTCGGTCGCGTTCCGCGCCCTGAACGCCCTGTGGCTGCTGCCCGTCGGCGGACGGCCGCGCAAGGTCGTGGACGACGGGTTCTTCAACTCCGACCCCGACTGGCACCCCGACGGCACCGCCCTGGTGTACGCGAGCGACCGCGGCGGCACGGCGGCGCTGTGGCGGCACGACCTGGCGACCGGTGAGCAGACCCGCCTGACCAACCTGCCCGGCGCGCAGATCACGCCGCGCTGGTCGCCGGACGGGTCGCGGATCGCCTACCAGGACGCCGACGGTGCCACCTGGGTGTACGACCTCGCGGCGGGCACGGCGTCCAGGCTGCTCCCGGCCCTGTTCCAGCCCGGCCGCCCCACCTGGTCGGCGGACGGGAAGACCATCGCGCTGGCGGCGGTGAAGCCGTTCAGCAGGCGGTTCCGCGAGGGCACCAGCCAGGTCCTCACGGTCGGGCTGGACGACGGCGTCGTCCGCTACACCGAGCCGATGCCGTACAAGTCCCTGTCCACCAGGGGCGACGACGGTCCCGTCTGGTCGCCGGACGGCAAGTGGCTCGCGTTCGTCGTGGAGAGCGTCGTGTGGGTCGTGCCCGTCGACGCGCGCGGCGTGTTCACCGGCGAGCCGAGGCAGCTCACCCACGAGGCGAGCGACGCGCCGTCGTGGAGCGGCGACTCGAAGACGCTGCTGTACCTCAACAACGGCCGGTTGAAGCTGATCGGCGTCGGCGGCGGCCGGGCCAGGACCGTCGAACTGCCGCTGACGTGGACCCGGTCCCGCCCGCGCGGTCGCACCGTCGTGCGCGCCGGAGCGCTGTGGGACGGCAAGAGCCAGGCGCTGCGGCGGAACGTCGACGTGCTGCTCGACGGCGACCGGATCGTCGGCGTGCACG
>DATMCA010001012.1:0-6382 GCA_035559015.1 Umezawaea sp.
ACGCGACAATCGGAACGGCCCCGCAGATCCCTTCCGCGGGGCCGTTCCGCTGTGGACGGTCAGGTCAGGCCGGCCACCGGGGCGACCTCCCCAACGTCCCCACCAGCCGATCCGTCACGGAGGCGTCCGGTGCCACCGCCACGGGCGGCGCGAACGAGGCGATCCCGGCCGGGTACCGCCGGGTGATCCGCAGGGCGGCGTCGGCCAGGTCGTCCTCGAAGACGCACTCCACCCCCAACGCCCGGCCCAGGTCCCAGGCGTGCACCAGGGTGTCCACGAAGTGGGCGGCCACCAGCACCCGCCCGGTCTGCCGCCCGAACCCCGGGAAGTCCCACTCCGCGTCCAGCATCCCCGCGGTGTCGAACGCGGCCCAGGCCTCCGACACCGCGGCCTGGTAGACCCCGAGCGGGTCCGACCGCACCTCGGGCCCCGTCACGTCCCAAGGTGCCCCGCGGGCCCCGGCCGTGAGCGCGACCGTCGAATCGACCTGGTGTTGGACCAGGTCCCGCACGGTCCACTCGACGCACGGCGTGGCCATGTCCAACTCCGCCGCGCTCAGGCCCTCCATCAGCGAGAAGTTCAACTCGCAGGCGCGGCGGTCCAGCTCCACCAGATCCAGCACGGGTTCCCCTCCGATTAACTGTACGAACGGTCGTACTATTATCTCATCAGCACGCCGTGTCAACAGAGAGCGGGAGCTACCGTGACCACCGTGGCGAACCCGGACGGCCGACTGGAACGCGGCGAGCAGACCCGACGACTCATCCTCAGGCGAGCCGCCGACATCGCCTCGGTGGAGGGCCTCGAAGGCCTCTCCATAGGCCGCCTGTCCACCGAGCTGGAGATCAGCAAGAGCGGCGTCTTCGCCCACTTCGGCTCGAAGGAGGAACTCCAGCTGGCCACCATCGGGGCCGCTCGGAAGGTCTTCACGACCGAGGTGGTCGAGCCCGCGTTCCGGCAACCGGCGGGCCTCCCGCGCCTGCGCGCCCTGTGCGAGGGCTGGCTGGCCTACTCCGAGCGCCGCACGTTCCCCGGCGGGTGCTTCTTCGCCGCCGTGCAGCCGGAGTTCAGCTCACGACCGGGCCGGGTCCACGACGCCGTCGCCGAAGCGGGCACGAGGTGGACCGACCTCATCCGGGACCAGGCGGAGAAGTCGGACCTCGAAGCCGACCCGGCCCAGGTGGCCTTCGAGGTCATCGCCTTCATGGAGGCGGCCAACGTCCAGGCGATCCTGCACAACACCCCCGGCGCCTACGACCGGGCCCGCACGGCCATCCTCGCCCGGCTCACACCGAGGCGGGCGTGACGGCGGCGGCGGTCACCACCCGCCGCTGAGCCGCCCGGATCAGCACCCCGGCGGGCACGCTGATCACCAGCGCCACCCCCAACGAGATCACCAGCGCCAACACGGGCTCGGACACGACCTGCCCGCCGACGTACCCGAGCAGCGCCGCGTAAGCGCTCCACAGCGCCGCCCCGATCACCGCCACCGGCGCGAACCTCCGCCGCGGCCACCGCAGCGACCCGGCCAGGACGGCCCCGACGATCCCGCCACCGGGCACGAAGCGGATCGCCACCAGGATCGACTCACCCCGGTCGGCGAGCTGCCCGGCCGTCCAGGACACCAGGGCCCGCGACCCCGCGCTCCGGTTGAACCGCTTCAGCGCGCGGACCCCCAGCCCCCGACCCAGGCCGAAGTTCACGAAGTCGGCGATCGTGCAGCCCACCGCCGCCACGACGATCACCCAGCCCAGCGGCAGCTCACCCGCCGCGGCGAGCACCCCGTACCCGATCAGCACCGCCTCGGTGGGCGCGAGCGGCACCACCGCGACCACGAACAGCACGAGGAGGCTCGCCAGAGCGGTGTTCATGTCCCGTGCAACGCCCGGTGGGCGAATTCGGCTTCCCCACTGTGACAACTTCAGCATTCCCACAGGTAGTGCCGTGCGCCACTCGCCCACAGTGGACAGGTGGACCGGTCGGGAACTTCAGCAATCCCCGGTGTCCTGGCAGGATCCGGCCGTGCACATCAACGAGTGGCTCCAGACGATCCCGCCGCTGGCGATCATCCTGCTGGTCGGCTTCGTGATCGGTCTAGAGAGCCTCGGCATCCCGCTTCCCGGTGAGATCGTGCTGGTCAGCGCCGCGCTCCTGTCCGCGCAGCACGTCGTGAGCCCGGTCGCCGTGGCACTGGCCGCCATCACCGGCGCGGTTGTGGGCGACTCGATCGGCTACACGATCGGCCGCAAGGGCGGCAAACCGCTGTTCGTCTGGGCGGGCAACAAGTTCCCGAAGCACTTCGGGCCCGCGCACCTGGCGACGGCGGAGAGGGCGTTCGAGCGCTGGGGCATGTGGGCCGTCTTCTTCGGACGGTTCATCGCGCTGCTGCGCATCTTCGCCGGACCGCTCGCGGGCGCGCTCCACATGCGCTACTGGAAGTTCCTCACGGCGAACGCGCTCGGCGGCATCGTGTGGGCGGGCGGCACCACCGCCGTCATCTACTACGTCGGCATCGTCGCGGAGACGTGGCTGAAGCGCTTCTCGTGGGTCGGCCTGCTCGCGGCCGTCCTCTTCGGCATCGGCACGGCGCTGTTCATGAAGCGCCGTGCCTCGAAGGTGGCCGAGAAGATGGAGGCGGAGTCCGCCGATGAGGCGGACCCCGTCTCCAAGCTCGCCTAGCGGTTCGCCCGGTTCACGGCCGACACGATGCCCGTGAGGGCGGCGGCGGTCGTCGAGTGGTCGATGCCGACGCCCCACAGGACGCGGTCGCCGACGGCGCACTCCAGGTACGCGGCGGCGCGGGCGTCGTCACCCGCGGTGAGGGCGTGCTCCACGTAGTCCAGCACCCGCACGTCGTAGCCGACGGACGCCAGCGCGTCCACGAACGCGGCGATCGGACCGTTGCCGTTGCCGGTGATCTCGACCCTCTCGCCGTCGACCCAGATGGTCACGGCGATCTCCGCGTGGCCGCTGTCGTCGCTGGAGATCCGGTGCCCGACCAGCTTCAGCGGCACGGCCGGGGTCAGGTACTCCTCGGAGAACGCGTCCCACATGTCCTTGGGGCCGATCTCGCCGCCCTGCGTGTCGGTGACCTCCTGGATCACCCGCGAGAACTCGACCTGGAGCCGACGCGGCAGGTCCAGGTGGTGCTCGGTCTTCATCAGGTACGCCACGCCGCCCTTGCCGGACTGCGAGTTGACCCGGATGACGGCCTCGTAGTTGCGGCCGACGTCCTTCGGGTCGATCGGCAGGTACGGGACCTCCCACGGGTAGGAGTCCACGTGCTGGTCCGCGGCCTTGGCCTCGTCCTCCAGCGCCTCCAGACCCTTCTTGATCGCGTCCTGGTGGCTGCCCGAGAAGGCGGTGAACACCAGGTCGCCGCCGTACGGGTGCCGCTCGGGCACGGGCAGCTGGTTGCAGTACTCGACCGTGCGGCGGATCTCGTCGATGTCGGAGAAGTCGATCTGCGGGTCGACGCCCTGGCTGAAGATGTTCATGCCCAGCGTCACCAGGCACACGTTGCCGGTGCGCTCGCCGTTGCCGAACAGGCAGCCCTCGATGCGGTCCGCGCCCGCCAGGTAGCCCAGCTCGGCGGCGGCGACGCCCGTGCCGCGGTCGTTGTGCGGGTGCAGCGACAGCACGATCGAGTCGCGGCGGGCCAGGTTGCGCGACATCCACTCGATGGAGTCCGCGTAGACGTTCGGCGTGGCCATCTCGACGGTCGCGGGCAGGTTGATGATCATCGGCAGCTCCGGCGTGGGCTGGATGACCTCGGAGACCGCGTCGCACACCTCCAGGGCGTACGACAGCTCGGTGCCGGTGTAGGACTCGGGCGAGTACTCGTAGCGGAACTCGGTCTCCGGGTAGCCCTTCGCGATCTCCAGGGCGTACACGGCGGCGTCCACGGCGATCTTCTTGATGCCCTCGCGGTCGGACTTGAACACGACGCGGCGCTGGAGGATCGAGGTCGAGTTGTAGAAGTGGACGATCGCGCGGGGAGCACCCTCCAGCGACTCGAACGTCCGCTTGATCAGCTCGGGGCGGCACTGGGTCAGCACCTGGATGCTCACGTCGTCCGGGATCGCGCCGTCCTCGATGATCTCGCGGACGAAGTCGAAGTCGGTCTGGGAGGCGGCCGGGAAGCCGACCTCGATCTCCTTGTAGCCCATCCGCACCAGCAGGTCGAACATCTTGCGCTTGCGGGCGGGGGACATCGGGTCGATCAGCGCCTGGTTGCCGTCGCGCAGGTCGACCGCGCACCACTGCGGGGCCTGAGTGATCGTCTTGCCCGGCCAGGTCCGGTCGGGTACCGAGACGGGCTCGACCTCGTCGGCGAACGGGCGGTAGCGGTGGAACGGCATCGAACTGCCGCGCTGGGTGTTCCACTTCGGCTGGTCAGCGGGTGCGGGCCGGGACGGCGGGCGCAGGCGGCTGGTGCCGGAGGTGTACGCGTCGGGGCTGGTGGTCATGATCGGGGGTCTCCTGCTGGTCGCTGGAACGGCAGACGACCGGCGGCATTGCTCGACTCCGCGACGGGGGGCCGGTCTGGTCAGACCCCGTCACGGCAGCGAAGCAGGAGGGCACGCGCCACGTTCGACACCCTACCCAGAATTCCGCCCGACGCCGAACCGTTCGACCACATGGTGGAACTTCACCCGGAAGTGTTTGATGGCGCGCGCGTAGGGGAACTTCCTTCACATGTCCAGATGGCGTACAGGAACTCGCAGCGGCAGCTACACGGCTGCCAGGGTGATCAGCGGTGTTGGCGCGCTGTTCGCGATCATCGAGATCATCTACATCTTGATGATCGTGCTCGGCGCTAACCAGGCCAACGCGTTCTTCCGGTTCGTGGAGTCGCTCGCCGGGCCACTGGCGCTCTTCTTCCCCGGCCTGTTCAGCTTCGAGAACTACAACCTGGCCGTGATCGTGAACTACGGTCTCGCCGCGGTCTTCTGGCTCGTCGTCACGGGTCTCATCGCCCGCCTCATCGCTCGCTAGCTACTGGTCGGTAAAGCTGTGCCACACTGGTCGGCATGGCCGAGAACCAGACAGGTGCCGGTCACGGCGTCCGCGCGAAGGTCGTGGGCGCCGTGGCCGTCGCCGTCGGTTGGACAGGACTCGCCATCGCGCTGGTCCTCGTCGCCCACGTGGTGCTGACCGTCGGCAAAGCCAACCCGGACAACGGGATCACGTCCACGATCCGCGACCTCGCGGAGCCGCTCTCGCTCGGTTTCCACGACCTGTTCGCCCCGCAGGACCCCACGCTGGGCGTGATCGTGAACTTCGGGATCGCGGCGTTGTTCTGGCTGTTCGTCAGATCACTCGTGCTCAGGCTGGTCCGCAGGCTCGGCTGAGAACGCCGGCTCGCCCCACGTCCCCTTGAACACCAGCTCGGTCAACGGCCTGCGCCTGCGCGGCCGGGTCTCCCTGACCTGGAGCTCCTCCGGCAGGTCGGCCACGTCCCCGAGGTGCCCGACGGCGATCGCCACGACCGGCAGCGCGTCGTCCGGGAGCGCGAACCCCGCGCGCACGGCGTCCTTGTCGAACCCGCCGATCTGGTGCGCCACGAGCCCGAGGTCCACGGCCTGGAGCACCAGGTTCTGCACCGCCAGCCCCAGCCCGTAGACGGTGTTCGGCAGCTCACCCCGCTCGTCCGCCGTGACCACGGCACCGATCATCAGCACGGACGCGCGGTGCGCCCAGGTCTGGTTGCGAGGACGCAGTGCCCCCAGGATCCGCGTGTACGTGTCGTCACCGCGGTAGCCCAGCAGGAACCGGGCGGGCTGCGTGTTGCCGTGCGAGGCGGCCCACCGGGCGGCCTCCAGCAGCACCCCCACCTGCTCGGGCGACACCTCCGCCACCGGGTCGAACGCCCGTGGGCTCCACCGCTGCTCGATCGCCGGGATCATCAGATCGCGTACTGCCAGGCCGTGATGGCGTACGCGCCGAACCAGGCGCTGAACACCGCGAGCCCGGACAGCAGGGCCACGGCCGTCGACGTCCGCCGCTTCGCGATGGCCAGCGCGGCCGGGATCAGCAGCGTGAACGCGGGCAGCAGCAGCCGCGCCTTCGAGTTCATCAGCCCGTTGGAGCCCAGGTCCATCACCAGCACCCCGATCCCGTAGACCAGCAGCGGCCACTCCAGCCTCCGCCGGAAGCCCAGCACCACCAGCGCGACCGCGATCCCGAGGATCCACACGGTCGTCAGCTCCAGCACCGACCGGGGCTCGCCGAGGTTCGCCAGCGCGAACTTCCACGTCGCCGCCCCGCCGTCGAACCGCGAGTCCCAGCCGCGCTGCTGGAGCGCGAACCAGCCGTCGACCCGCCCGGTGCGCGCGGCCACGTAACCGAGGTAGCCCAGCAGACCCAGCGGCGCGATGAG
>DATMCA010001013.1:0-3163 GCA_035559015.1 Umezawaea sp.
TCCGCGTCGTCGCTCTCACTCCGCGGGAAGGGTCCGTAGGCCTGGCCGACGCCGGACTGCGCGGGTCGCGCGTCGCCGTGCTGCTCGGCTCCGAGGGACCCGGCCTCACCGAGGAGGCCATCACCTCGGCCGATGTGGCCGTCCGCATCCCGATGGCGCCAGGCGCGGACTCCCTCAACGTGGCCACCGCCGCGGCCGTCGTGTTCTACGCGATCGCCTGAAGGACCGGGCGACACGATACGTTCTTCCCGGAAGCCGTGACCGTGGGAGGGACCGTTCGTGGAGTTGCGTGTGCAAGCAGGCCGCGCGGTGCTCGCGGGCGAGAGCGAGTCCGGGGAACTGGAAGTTGATCCACACAGCCTCCCCCTCGGTGCCGGTTTGGCCGAGGCCCTGCACGAGTGGGCCAAGGTCGCGGAAGCCGTGCAGCGGACGAACGCTCCTGCTGATGGGGCCGCTGGGGCGTTGGTGACCAGGCGGGGTCGTCAGTTGGCTGGTCGACTGGCTGCTGACATGGGTACGCCTGTTGCCTTCGCCGACCCGGTTACTGGGGAACGCCACCTGGTGGACGCGTCGCAGTCGGGGGTTCGGCCTGCGCCTCGGCGTCCCGAGGTCGTGGTGGATGGTGAGCCGGAGGTTGAGGTCGAGCCCACTCCCTGGGGGACCGGGTTGACGGTGAGTGTGTTCAGTGGGGCGGTTGTTGCTTTTTTGGTGATCACGTTGTCGTTGGGGTTGGGGGAGACCAACCGGTGGTTGGCCCTGGTGGCGAATGTGTTGGTGGTTGGGGGGATTGCGCCGTCGGTTTGGTTGGCCCGGAAGGTGATCATTTGGCGGTGGGTCGCTTATGGGGTTACGACGGGGGTTGTTCTGGCTTGGATCGCTTTGATTCTTACGTTGTTGGAGCCTTGAGGCTGCTTGGGCGCGGGTTTCGGCGGTGGGGCGTGGTGCGGGCGCGGGTTTCGGCGGTGGTGTGGCCGATTTGACTTGGGGCCCCTAGGTTTGCCCCTTTGTCGGGCCAAAAAGGGCAGGAGTGAAGCCTCGGGCCCGACTAATTTTAAGGGGCAAATCCCCCAAGTAAAATCGGCCACGCTTTAGGGCCCGGTCTGTCTGCCGGTGAGTTGGTGGTGGGCCGGTCAGGCTATTAGGGCCACATGTCGGCCAGATAGTGGGTCGATCAGGCTCGCCCACGAACCCCAACTCCTCGAACCCCTCACCCTTCTCGCCCCTCGCCCCTCTCGCCCTCACCTCTCCCGCCCTTGCCCCTCTCGCCTTCCCCATCCCACTCGTCCTCACCCCTCCTCACCCCGCACATACCGCGCGACCAGCGCAGCATGGGACAGCGGAGTCGAGAGGTCAGTGACGTCGCTGTTCGTGGTGTAGTCGAGCAGCACCACCTCCTGCTCAGCCGCCAGCGCGCGCAACTCGGCTACCTCCGCCTGCGCCCGGTTCTCCAGCATCCACCGGTACGTCGGCAGGTAGACGCGTCGTCGGGCCTCCTCGTACGGCAGCAGTTCCGTGGCCTCCAAGCCCGCGCGGTGGCCGCGTACGGCGCCGAACCGTCGCACGGTTCGCTTGAGCCCCGTCATCGTGGTGATCCGCAGCTTGGTGGCGTCCACGTCCGCGCCCTCGAAGACCTTCAGCGCCTGCCAGATCCCCTCCACCGACTCGCCGGTCACCTCCGGTGTGAACGGCACCGGGATGCCGCCGTGCGGGTAGAACGGGCTGAGGTGTACCCAGGGGGTCGGGCCCTTCGAGGTCACGTCGATGACCGCGGCGCCCGGATGGGTTTTCGCCATCCAGGCCGCTCCGCGCCTCCTGCTCACCACGTGCACCGCCATGCTCCGCAGACTGCCGGCAGGGTCCGACAATTTTTGGTGGCGGAACCGAAAGCGCAGGTGGGGCGTCTGATCGGCATGAGTGAAGCGCGGTGGTGGGTGGTGGTCGACGAGAACCGCGGCATGGGTGACGGGCGGGAGTGGACGGTTTCGCACGCGGCTCCCGTTGGGGATCAGGAGGCCGCGCGGGCGGAGGCGCTGCGGTTGGCGCGTGAGTTCACGCCCGCCTACCCGTGGTCGCCCAGGTCGCGGAAGGTGTTGCGGCTCGGTGACGGTTCCTACCTGGTGATCGTGGAAGGGCGGACGTCGTCGTTCCACTTCCGGACCCGTGTCGGCGAGCTAGTCGACTGACAGCACGACCTTGCCCCTGGTGCCGCCGGCGGCGACCAGGCGGTGCGCTTCGGCGGCCTCGGTCAGCGGGAGCGTCCGGCCCACCCGGACCGAGAGTCGACCGGTGTCGGCCAGGTCGACCAGTGCGCGGAAGTCGGCCTGGTCCAGGCGCAGGAACACCGGGATGACGCCCGGTCGGGTGAACTCCGCGACGGACGCCACGCGCGGGCCGTTCGGTACGTCCGCGAGCGCGCCGCCGCCCGCCGCGTCGAGCACGGCGTCCACGGGCCCGGTGACCGACGTGACGGGCTCGACGCCGAGCGACCGCAGGTAGTCGTGGTCGTGCGGGGACGCGGTGCCGAACACCCTGGCATCGCGCGCCGTCGCGATCTGGGCCGCCAGCGAACCGACGCCGCCGGCCGCGCCGAGCACCAGCAGCGACTCGTCGGGCCCGATCCGCAACGCGTTCACGACGGCCTGGTACGCGGTCAGCCCGGCCACCGGCAGCGCCGCGGCTTCCGCCCAGGACAGGGACTTCGGCTTGTGGACCAGCGTCCGCACGTCAGCCGCGACCTTCTCCGCGTACCCGCCGTGCCGGTGCTGGACCTCGCTCCGGACGTACCCGACGACCTCGTCGCCGACGGCGAACTCCGGTGCGGCGGGCCCCGGTCGTTCGACGACCCCGGCGATGTCCCAGCCGGGCACCACGGGGAAGTAGGTGTCGACCACGTCGGCCAGCGCCCCGGACCGCATCCCCAGGTCGGCGGGGTTGACCCCGGCCGCCTTCACCCGCACCAGCACCGAGTCCAGGTTCACCTTGGGGTCGGGGAGGTCCACGACCTCCAGCACCTCCGGACCGCCGAAGCGGTGGTGCGCCACCGCTTTCACGACGCGCCCGCGAGGGGGGAGTCGAGCAGCACGTCGTGGCGGACGATCTTCCACTCGCCGTCGACCCGCAGCAGGTCGGTGTCGTAGTAGCCCGATTCGACTGGCCGCACGGT
>DATMCA010001014.1:0-3531 GCA_035559015.1 Umezawaea sp.
GGTGCCGGTGAACGTCACCGGGCCGACACCGTTCACGCCCACCGTGAACGCGGCGGTGTAGAAGCGCGCCGGACCGGTGTTCGAGCGGTCGTCGGAGATGAAGACGTACCCGCCGGTGCGCGGGTCCCGGTCGACGCCGGACAGGCCGCCGACCGTCGTGCCCGCGAACACGAGACCGTTCGGGACGACCGCCTCGCCGAGGAAGCGGACGGACCGGGGTGGGTCGACGGGGTGGGCCGCGGAACGGGCGGTCGGGGTGACCGCGAGGAATCCGGTCAACGCCAGGGCGACAACCCGCGGGAACCGTGGTGCAGGCACGGTTTCGACGCTAGCACCGGGCTCGGCGTCGGGTTGGTCCTGTTCTCGAAGAGTTCACCTGTCGCTCGGCGGCGAGAGAACCAGGGAGGTCGGCCGTCCCGTTCGGGACGGCCGACCTCCTCAGGCCTGGTCCGTCAGTCCCACCAGAAGGCCCACGAGTGGTCGTCGACCAGGCGTTCGGCGTACGCCGCCAGGGTCTGGGGTGACGGACCCTGGAGGACGTTGTCCGGGCAGAACGCGAAGTGCTCCGCGGCGACGGCCAGCGCCTCCACGTACGTGCTGGGCGGGGCGGCGACGCTGAGCAGGAGCGTGGCGAACCCGACGCCGACCACCCGCACGCCGAACCGGTCCTCCCAGTTCCGCAGCACGGCCGACACCTCGGCCGTGTCGTTCGTGTAGTTCATCGGGCCGGTCCAGCCCGACACGGCCAGCGCGTCCGCGCCGCGGTCGGCCGCGACCAGGCCCAGGCGCATCGACCCGTGGCCCGCGAGCAGCTGCTCGGCGAGGCCGTCGGCGACGGCGTCCGGATCGATGCGGGGCGCGGGCGTCCGGGACAGGCCGGGCCACACGCGGCCGTACGGGGCCGTCAGCGGGGACGGCGCGTCGCCCTCGCCCTCCTCGCTGTGGTCGGCCCACCAGCCCTTGAGCAGCGCGACCGGGTCGTGGTCGGCGGGGGAGGACATGTCGCCCGGCAGCACCTCGCCGTTGCCCCACGGGCGGTAGTCGTCGTCCTCGTCGTCCAGCGCGTCGAGCAGCAGGGGCCACAGGCCGGACCGGGCGTGGTCGGCGCGCAGCCGCGCCCACAGCCCCTCCGGAGCGGGCTTGTCGCTCAGCCAGAACGCCGGTCGGTCGCCGTCCTCCTCTTCCTCGGAGACGACGGAACGGCCGGGCGGCAGCGGGACCGAGAGGACTCGGCCCGCGGCGCCGTCGGCGAACAGGTCCCGCAGCTCGGCGGGCAGTGATGGTTCGGAGATCACGGGCGGATCGTAGGCGGTGGGTCCGACAACGGGCGCGGGAACGGCCGAACGCCCTGCTCCGAACGGTGGGAACACCCGCGTGATGAGCACCGCCGGGAGCCGGTGGGCGGCTACTCCACGTAGGGGCTGGTCGGTCCACGTCCTGCTCGACCGGGTGACGGGGTATGGCTGCCGTCACCACGGCGTCAAGATCGCGTCAACGCGCCGGTCACGGGTGTCAAGGAGTCGTCAGGGACCGCCGATCGGCTGACGCGGCGGCGCACGCTCGTTCCCGTAGCGGTCGCCGTCGGGGTGGCCTGGAGCCCATGTGGGGAAGGAGCAGCGCAGATGGCCGATCTGGCCTACGCCTTGCTGCTGATCGCCGTGTTCGCGCTGGTGGCGCTCACGGTGCGCGGACTGGAGCGGTTGTGAGCGGCACCGGTGTCCTGGCGAACGCCGTGGGCGGCGTGCTCGCCCTGCTGTTGATCGTGTACCTGTTCGTCGCGCTGATCAGGCCGGAGAAGTTCTGATGTCATCCACCCTGGCGGGCCTCCTCCAGGTCGCCCTCCTCTTCGCGGCGCTGGCGGCGGTCTACCGCCCGCTCGGCGACCACATGGCCGGCGTGTTCAGCACGGCGAAGCACAGCCGCGTGGAGGCCGTCCTCTACCGCTTCGTCCGGGTCGACCCGAACTCCGAGCAGCGCTGGGGCACCTACGCCCAGGGCGTGCTCGGGTTCTCCTTCGTCTCGGTCGTCCTCCTCTACCTGCTGCAACGGCTGCAACCGCTGCTGCCCTTCGACTTCGGCCGCGGCGCGGTCCCACCGGGCATGGCGTTCAACAACGCCGCCAGCTTCGTGTCCAACACGAACTGGCAGTCCTACGTGCCCGAGGTCGTCATGGGCCACGCGGTCCAGATGGTCGGCCTCACGGTGCAGAACTTCGTGTCCGCCGCCGTCGGCCTGGCCGTGGCGATGGCGCTGGTGCGCGGGTTCATCCGCTCGAAGACCGACCGGCTCGGGAACTTCTGGGTCGACCTCGTCCGCGGCACGGTGCGGATCCTGCTGCCGATGGCGTTCGTCTCGGCGATCGTCCTCATCGGACTCGGCGTGGTGATGAGCCTGCGCTCCGGCGTCACGGTCGTCGGCCCGGACGGGGTGGAGCACACCATCGCGCTGGCGCCCGCCGCCAGCCAGGAGTCGATCAAGCTGCTGGGCACCAACGGCGGCGGCATCTTCAACGCGAACTCCGCGCACCCGTTCGAGAACCCGAACGCCTGGGCCAACCTGGTGGAGATCTTCCTGCTGCTGGTGATCCCGGTGTCGTTGACCCGCACGTTCGGCAAGCTCGTCGGCAACACCAAGCAGGGCCACGTCCTGCTGGGCGTCATGGGCACGCTGTGGTCGGGGATGCTCGCGGTGATCTGGTGGGCCGAAGCCCACGGCCTCCGACCGTTGGAGGGCAAGGAAACCCGGTTCGGCGTGGCGGGGTCGGCGCTGTTCGCCGACTCGACGACGGGCACCTCCACGGGTGCGGTCAACTCCATGCACGACAGCTACAGCGGACTCGGCGGCGGTGGGACGCTGCTGAACATGCTGTTCGGCGAGATGACGCCCGGCGGTGTCGGCACCGGCCTGTACAGCATCCTGGTCATGGCGATCATCGCCATGTTCCTGGCGGGCCTGATGGTCGGCCGCACACCCGAGTACCTGGGCAAGAAGCTCGGCAAGCGCGAGGTCACCGCGGCGGCGGTGTCGATCCTGGCGATGCCGACGGTGCTGCTGCTCGGCGTCGGCCTGGCGTTGATGCTCCCCGGCACCAGCGGCGCGCTGAACAACCCCGGCGCACACGGGTTCTCCGAGGTCCTCTACGCCTACGCGTCGGCGTCGAACAACAACGGCAGCGCGTTCGCGGGGATCACGGTCACCAACGACTGGTTCGAGTCCTCGCTCGGCGTCTGCATGCTGCTCGGCCGGTTCATCCCGATCGTCGCCGTCCTCTGCCTGGCCGGGTCGCTGGCCGCGCAGAAGAAGGTCCCCGAGACGGCCGGCACCCTGCCGACCACCGGTCCGCTGTTCGCCACGCTGCTCGGCGGCAGCGTCGTGCTGGTCGCCGCGCTCACCTTCGTTCCCGCACTCGCTCTCGGTCCCATCGCGGAGGCACTGCTGTGACCACCACCACCCACCGTCCACAGCGGACTCCGGAGGAGGTGCCCGCCGTGGCGGGGCAGAACCGCCAGGTCGGCGGGGGAGTGTTCAAAC
>DATMCA010001015.1:0-2253 GCA_035559015.1 Umezawaea sp.
GGGCAGGCGGGACGGCTACGCCGACGCGACCCGCGCGCACCTGACGCTGCTGCTGGTGCGGCTGGCCCGCCTCCAGGTCGACCTACCCGGTGACCCCGGCGTGCAACCGCTGCTCGCGGCCGTCTTCGACGTCGTGGAGAACCGGTACCACGAGCCGATCTCGCTGCGGGACGTCGCGGAATCCGTCGGGCTGACGACCGGGCACCTCACCACCGTCGTCGGCAAGCGAACCGGGCGCACGGTGCAGCAGTGGATCACCGAACGGCGGATGCGGGAGGCGCGGCGGCTGCTGGCCGACACGGACCTCACCGTCGACGAGATCGCTCACCGCGTCGGCTACCGCGAGGCGGGCTACTTCGTCCGCCGGTTCCGCACCGCCCACGGCGTCACGCCCGTGGCCTGGCGGCGGGCCGGTCGCTAGCCGGTCAGTCCGCGCGGACGACCGTCAGGACGCGGCCACCGAGTTCGGCGGTGCGCCGCACGGCGTCGTCCAGCACGGCGTTCACGCTCTCGCCGCCCCGCGGGTCCCGACGGGTCAGCTCGGCCGACCGCGGCCAGATCAGCACGTGCTCGCCCTCGGGCAGCCAGGACAGGTCGGTCAGCGAGTCGTAGAGGGCGTCCAGGTTGTGGCCGAACCACTCCGGGAACGAGAGCGCGGCGGCGATGGCCTCGATGGCCTCGTGCCGCGACGTGATCGTGTCGCCGCGCAGCACGTGCGGGTGCGCTCCGCGCTCACGGGCCGCCTTCACGGCCTCCTGGACGGTCATTTGCGCACGTCCACGACGACGAACGAGTCGTAGTGGTCGGAGGTGTAGTAGACCTCCTGCTGGTTGCCGGTGATCAGCCGTCGCGCGCCGCGGTCCGGACTTCCGGGGGTCGGCACGGTGTACTCCTTGTAGTAGTCGCCCGACTTGGCGGGCAGGCGCTTCTCGCGGTTCTGGAACTGGACGCCGTCGTTGCGCGGGTATGGGAAAGGCCCGTTCTTCTCGATCAGCTTCCACGTGTCGGCCGCCTGCGACGGCAGGCTCGACAGCGGCTTGACGTCGAACCCGGACTCCGTGCCCGCCACCGCGCCACCGGGGGCCGCGGACGGCTTGGCGCCCACCGACCCCGTGGACGACGTCGTCGGCCCGCCGGAGGAGGTCGTGGACGCCGACAGGTCCTTGAAGACCCACCCGAAGACGACCAGGGCGATCAGACCAACGAGCGCGACGGAGAGGCGCCTACCAGGAGTCACCGGGTCAGCCTACGAACCGCCGCCGATGTGCAGCGTGTGGGGCTCTCGGACGTCGGTCGGCAGCGTCCCGACCGGGGGTTCGGCGTCCTTGTGGGGTGTCACGCGGGCCGACGCGCGGTCGACCACCCGGTCGATGAGCCGGGCCGCGAAGAGGCACAGCGGCAGCATCAGCCCCATCATCAGGGGGAACTGCAGCACGAAGGGCAACTGGGTGAGCCACAGCTCGACCCCGTCCCACCACTGCGCGATCCCCTCAAGCACACCACCGAGCCTAGTCCGGTGACGTGTCTCACCGCAGGTCGCCCTGGTCAGCTCGGTATGTTCGGCCCATGTTCGCCGTCTACGCAGCCGAGCCGAGCCCGCAGGACCCCCTTGCCGCGTTGCGGGTGGGTGAGCGCCCAGAACCGGAGGTGCCGGACGGCTGGGTCCGGGTGGGGGTGCGAGCGGCCAGCCTGAACATGCACGACCTGTGGACGTTGCGGGGCGTCGGGATCAAGCCCGACCGGTTCCCGATGATCCTGGGGTGCGACGGCGCGGGCGTCCTCGACGACGGCACCGAGGTGGTGCTGCACTCCGTGATCGGCGATCCGGGGTGGTCGGGCGACGAGACGCTCGACCCCGGCCGCACCCTGCTGACCGAGAAGCACCAGGGCACGTTCGCGGACTACGCGGTGGTGCCGAAGCGCAACGCGCTGGCCAAGCCCGCCGGGCTGTCGTTCGCCGAAGCGGCCTGCATGGGCACGGCGTGGCTGACCGCGTACCGGATGCTGTTCGTGAAGTCCGGGCTGCGCCCCGGCCAGACGATGCTCGTGCAGGGCGCGTCCGGCGGGGTGGCGACGGCGCTGGTCCAGTTGGGCCGCGCGGCCGGGTTCCGGGTGTGGGTGACCGGGCGCACCGAGGAGAAGCGGGCGCTGGCGGAGTCGCTGGGAGCGCACGCCTCGTTCGAGTCCGGCGCGCGGCTGCCCGAGCGGGTGGACGGCGTCATGGAGACCGTCGGCGAGGCCACCTGGTCGCAC
>DATMCA010001016.1:0-2486 GCA_035559015.1 Umezawaea sp.
CCAGGCCGTTGTGGTCGACGGCGCGGCCCGACTCGGGAGCGAGGACCACGCCCACCGCCGAGCCGATGATCGCGGCGGCGGAGGCGAGGGAGGTCGCGACCCACCGGACCCGCGCGGGCGTCGCCGCCGGGAACCGGCCGATCGTCTCGTCGACCACCAGCGCCACGAGGGTCGCGGTGGTCAGCACCAGCGCGGGCAGCACGGCGTCGGCGCCCGGCGCGGCGAGGGCCACGAGGACGGCTCCGGTCGCGGCGGCCGCGGCGACCGGCCGCAGCCAGGCGACCAGCAGGCCCGCGAGCACGGCGGCGGCCACCACGGCCAGCAGCAGCGCGCGCTGGTCGCCCCGCAGGAACGACTCGGTGTCCGGCGTCGCCAGCAGCCCACCCCGCAGGCACAGCAGGGCGACACCGGCGGCGGTCGCCAGCGTCAGGGTGGAGGTCCAGACCCTGGTCGACGGCCGGTGGTCGGCCAGCGCGAACCACACGGCCCCGCCGATCCCGATCGGCACGACCAGCACCGACGCGGTGGCCAGTGCCAGGAGCAGGGCGATCAGCCCGGCCACCCACAGGGCGTCCCGCCGCTTCACCGCGCCCAGCGCCGCGGCGGCCGCGAGCGCGGTCCACGCCGCCGCGGTCACACCGGGGCCGACGGGCGTCAGGACGGTGATGACCGGACCGCTGACCGCGAGCGTCAGCACGGCCACCGCCATCACCAGCGGGCGGACGCGCAGCAGGGCGGCCACCGCGACGAGCCCGATCAGCATCACGAACACCGAGACCACGGACAGCTCACGGGCGCTGACCAGCGTGGTCGCCTGGCGGCTGAACGCGCCGGTCACCGTGGCGTAGGCGTCGAGCTGGAGGCCCAGGATCCGCAGCGCGCCCTCGACCGGGGGCGCGCCGAGCCCGCTCACCTTGGCGAACGTGGCGTCGACCAGGCCCGGTTCGATCCGCGTGGCGGGCAGCGTGCCCGCCGTCAGCGCGACGCGGGCCGCGATCACGGCCGCCGAGCCGACCAGGATGAACCAGGCGAGCACGGCCGCGGGCCGGATCCTCCGGGTGGCGGCGGGCTCGCTCCGTTCGACGGGTTTCGCGGCCTCCACGCCGAACCGCGGCCACTCGTTCGCCGCCGGGTGACCCCACCGGGAACGCAGGAGGGTGCCGGCGTCGAGCACCCGCAGCACCGGGAACAGCAGGCCCGGCAGCAGGTACGACGGTGTGCGGCGGCCGAGGGCGACGGTCAGGGTGAGCAGGTAGTCGGGCACGACGACGGCGGCCACGAGCGCCCACGGCGACACCGGGAGCAGGCCGGGCACGGCCGCCGCGACGATCGCGACCGGCGCCAGCACGAGTGCGAGGGACGCGAGCACGAGTTCGACCGTCTGCGCGGCCTGCGGCAGGTCGCCGCGCAGCCCGTGCCCGCGGACGGCGCGCCAGAAGCCGTTGCCCCACAGGGACAACTGCTCGCGGTGCTCGCGCAGCCGGGTGGGCTGGGCCGGTGCGGCTCGGGCGGTCGGGCAGAACGCGACCGTGCCGAACTGCTCGCGGTAGATCCGCAGCGTGGTGTCGAAGTCGTCGACGGCCAGCCCGGACGAGTGGATGTCGACGTCCCACAGCGCGCTCGCCCGGTAGATCCGGCCGACGCTGGGGACGACCCGGCCGACGTTCATCGGCGTGCCGGTCCGCCGGGCCTGCCGCAGCCCTTCGGCCAGCGCGTGGCTCCTGGCCCGGTAGGCGGACAGCAGCCTGCCGGCGAACCCCTTGGGCGGCGGCCGGAGGTCGAGGTCGAGGCGGCCGTCGACCGCCACGACGTCGGGATCCTCGAACAGCGGCAGCGCCGCGTCGAGGTAGTACGGGTCCAGCACCGCGTCCACGTCCAGCAGCACCACGAACTCGAACCGGTCGACCAGCCGGAACGCCTGGATCGCGCCGTCGAAGGCGGCGGCCCGGCCGAGCCTGCCCATCGTCTCGGCGACCTGGACACCGCACTCGCGGGCCACGTCCGCCGTCCGGTCGGTGGAGTCGTCCGACACGACGTGGACGTTCTCCGGCGGGACCAGCCGGGCGGCCGCGCGGATCGCGTCGGCGACGAGGTCGGCTCCGTCGTGCGCGGCGATCAGCACCGCGACGGAGCCGGGATCGGGGACGAACGTGCCGCTCACGGGCGTCGTGGCACCCCTCCGACCGCGCGCCAACGCGATCACGCCGTACAGGGTGAGGTTGATGCCGAGCACGAGCAGCGCCAGCAGCAGGACGCCGATCATGGGCGACCCGGCGAGCGGTCGTCGAAGTGGGGCGGGCGCGGGCGTTCCACCAGGTCACTGTGACGGAGGTGCGTCCGGATGTACTCATGCACTTGAAGGAGAAAGCCGTACCGGGGAGGCCGAACGGTCTACTGTGAGTAGCACCGAATGCGCCACGCTGCCCGAACGGCCCAATCCGTCACGCTCGATCGGGTACGGACATGGCGAAGGCCCGCGTCCTCTG
>DATMCA010001017.1:0-3763 GCA_035559015.1 Umezawaea sp.
CCGCAGATCTCCGGCCACAGGACAGCGATATTCCGTTCTACTCCACCACCGCCAGCCGCTGGATCAACGGAACCGAACTCGACGCCGACTACTGGTACCGCAACCTCCGCGAACCGGTCCGGTTCCACCAAGGCATCGATACCCTCATCGCCGCCCGACACCGCCGCTACATCGAGATCAGCCCCCACCCCGTCCTCACCGGAGCACTCCAGGACACGGTGGAGCAACTCGACGTGCCGGTGTCCGTCGTCGGCACCCTTCGCCGGAACGAGGGCGGCCTCACCCGTTTCGTCGAGTCGCTGGCACGGGCCAACGTGGCCGGTGTCGACGTGGACTGGAGCACCCTGACCGGGGGCGCTCGCGTCGACCTGCCGACCTACGCGTTCCAACGCGACCGGTACTGGCTGGACCAGGGAGCGGTGGGCGGCGACGTCACGCGGGTGGGTCTGCGCACCGTCGAGCACGAGCTGCTGCACGCGGCCTCGGACCACGCCGGGGTCGACGGCGTGAGCCTCTTCGGCCGGATCTCCGCGTCGGCTCCGGCCTGGCTCGACGGCGGCACCGCCGTTTCTCCGGGAGCCGTGCTGGACATGGTGGTCCGGGCAGGTGACGAGGTCGGCTGCGACGTGGTCGACCAGCTCGTCCTCGACGCCCCGATCGCCCTCTCCCCCGGAGCGCAGGTCGACCTCCAGGTCACCGTCGGTGTCGCCGACGACGACGGCCGCCGCGACGTCGGCGTATTCACCCGTGCGGGCGGATCGTGGATCAGGCACGCAACCGGCGTGGTGCGCGGCGGTTCCGGTGCACATCCGGTCGAGTTGCTCGACTGGCCTCCAGCCAACGCGGAGGCCGAACCGTTCGGGCCCGGTACCTGGCGGCGCGGTGCCGAGGTCTTCGCCGAGGTCGACCTGGACGACGCCGGTTCCTTCGGCCTGCACCCCCGGCTCTGGGACGTCGCGGATCTGCTCCGCGCGGACCGGACCCCGTTCTCCTGGGCCGGTGTTCGCCTCCACGCCACCGGTGCGACGGCCGCTCGGCTGCGGGCCGTCCCGACCGGTGAGGAGACCTTCCGGGTCGACGTCGCCGACTCGGCCGGGCAGCCGGTCGCCACGATCGACAGGCTCTCGGTGCGTGCCAGGGCCTTCGTGCGCGGGCAGGACGACCTCTACCGCCTGGATTGGACGGCGGCGGTCGCACCGCGCACGGGAAACCCCGCCGACAGCGTGGAACCCGGCCCTGGTGGGGCCGTCGAGGCGCTGCGGCTGATGCAGGAACGGCTGACCGCGGAACCGCCGCCCACCGGACCTCTCGTGCTGGTGACCAGGGGTGCCGTCGCCGTCGCCGACGGCGAGTCCCCTGATCCCGCGCAGGCCGCCGTCTGGGGTCTGGTCCGGGCGGCGCAGCGCGAGCACCCGGAGTCCTTCGCGGTCCTCGACATCACCGCCCAGGCCGATCTCGCGGACGAGGCCGTGCGGAGCGCCCTGGCCGGTGGCGAACCGCAGGCGGCCGTCCGCGACGGCCGGGTGCTGGTCCCCCGGCTCGCCCTGGTGTCCCAGCCCGCCGAGCGGACCGCCGGCGAACGGCTGCCTGCCGGGACGGTGCTCATCACCGGAGGCTCGGGCACCCTCGCGGGAGAGGTGGCGCGCCACCTCGTGACGGCGTACGGAGCACGCAGGCTGGTCCTGGTGAGCAGGCGCGGTGCGGGCGCTCCCGGCGCGGCGGAACTCCTCGCCGACCTGATCGGGCTGGGCGCCGCCGCGGAACTCGTCGCCTGCGATGTCGGTGACCGCGATGCGCTGGTGGCCGTCCTGCGCGACATCCCGGCGGACGCTCCCCTGCGGGGAGTGGTGCACGCCGCGGGGACTCTCGACGACGGCACGCTCACCACGCTGAACGCGGAGCGCATGGCCGTCTCGGCACGGGCCAAGTCCGACGCAGCGGCACACCTGGACGAACTGACCCGCGATCTCGACCTCGACTTCTTCCTGGCGTTCTCCTCCGTCTCGGCCGTGCTGGGCAACGCTGGGCAGGGCAACTACGCGGCCGCGAACGCGGCGATGGACGCGGTGGTCGCGGGCCGCCGGGCCGCGGGGCTGCCCGCGACGTCCGTCGCCTGGGGACTCTGGGCCCAGGAGAGCGGGATGACCGCTCGGCTCAGCGACCACGATCGACGCCGAACGGCCAGGCAGGGCGTGGTGGCGATGCCGACCGGTGACGCGCTCGCGCTGTTCGACCGCGCTCTCGCCGCCGATCTGCCGCACCTCGTGGCGGCCCGGCTCGACCTCGGCGTGTTCGACTCCGAGGAACCGCCCGCGGTCCTGCTGGGCCTGGTGCGACGGCGGGTGCGGCGCAAGGTGGCCGCGACCGGCCGGTCCGACTCCAACGCACTGGCGAACCTGCCGAGGGCCGCCCGTCGCCGAGCGGTGCTGGACCTGGTCCGCAAGACCGTCGCCGCACTGCTCGGACACTCGGAAACCAGCGCGGTCGCGGAGGACGCGACGTTCAAGTCGCTCGGAGTGGACTCCCTGACCGCGGTGGAGCTGCGCAACCGCCTCGCCGCCGCGACCGGCTTCCGCCTGCCCGCGACGCTCGTCTTCGACCACCCGACGGTGTCGTCCGCGGCGGATCGGCTGGACGCGGAACTCGGCGGCACGCAGGCCGTGGTCGACGAGCAACGAGTGTCGGTGACGGCGGTGGACGAACCGATCGCCGTGGTGGGCATGGCGTGCCGCTTCCCCGGTGGAATCGCCTCCCCCGAAGACCTGTGGCGGCTGCTGTCCGACGGCGGCGAGGTCATCGGCGACTTCCCCACCGATCGCGGCTGGGACCTCACCGCACTGTTCGACCCCGACCCGGACAAACCCGGGACCAGCTACACCCGACGTGGTGGATTCCTCCCGGACCCCGGCGGTTTCGACGCCGCCCTGTTCGGCATCTCGCCCCGCGAAGCACTGATGATGGACCCCCAGCAACGCCTCCTGCTGGAAACCACCTGGGAACTGTTCGAACGAGCCGGAATCCCCACCGACACCCTGCGCGGCACCGACACCGGCGTCTTCGCGGGCACCAACGGCCAGGACTACGGCAGCGGGCTCACCTCGATGCCCGCCGAGGTCGAGGGTTACGCCTTGACGGGCACGGCGGGAAGTGTGCTGTCGGGCCGCGTCTCCTACGTGTTCGGACTCCAAGGACCAGCGGTCACCATCGACACCGCTTGCTCCTCATCCTTGGTCGCCACACACCTCGCCTCCCAGGCCTTGCGCTCCGGTGAGTGCTCCCTCGCCGTGGCGGGTGGTGTCACGATCATGACCACCCCCAACACCTTCGTGCAGTTCTCCCGCCAACGCGGCCTCTCCGCCGACGGACGGTGCAAAGCCTTCTCCGACAACGCCGACGGCACCGGCTGGTCCGAAGGCAGCGCCCTCCTGCTGCTCGAACGGCAATCCGACGCCATCCGCAACAACCACCACATCTGGGGACTCATCCGCGGCAGTGCCATCAACCAGGACGGCGCCTCCAACGGACTCACCGCACCCAACGGACCAGCACAACAACGAGTCATCCACGCCGCACTGACCAACGCCGGACTGTCCACAACGGACATCGATGCCGTCGAAGCACACGGCACCGGCACCAGCCTCGGCGACCCCATCGAAGCCCAAGCACTCCAAGCGACCTACGGACAGGACAGGGAAAACCCGCTCCAACTCGGGTCGATCAAATCCAACATCGGCCACACCCAAGCGGCGGCCGGTATCGCGGG
>DATMCA010001018.1:0-8580 GCA_035559015.1 Umezawaea sp.
GGCGCTGCTGCACGTCGGCGGGACCCCGGTCTTCGTCAAGCGGGTGGCGCTGACCGACCTGGAGGCACGGCCGGAGAACGTCGGGTCCACGGCGGACCTCTACGGGTTGCCCACGTTCTGCCACTACGGCGTCGGGCTCATCGGAGGGCCGGGTTTCGGGGCGTGGCGGGAACTCGCCGTGCACGCCATGACGACGAACTGGGTGCTCGCGCGGGACTTCGAGGGTTTCCCGCTGATGTACCACTGGCGGGTGCTGCCGCATCCCGGGCAGTCGCTCCCCGAGGAGTTGGCCGACGTGGAGAAGGCCGTCGCCTATTGGGGAGGCGGGGCGGAGGTCCGTCGTCGGATCGAGGCCCTGGGCGAATCCTCGGTGAGCATCGCGCTGTTCCTGGAGTACATCCCGCACAACCTGCACGACTGGCTGGGTGCCCGGGTCGACGCAGGGGCTGAGGCCACCGAGAAAGCCTGCGCCATGGTCGAGGAGCAGTTGCGTGCCGGGACCTCGTTCATGAACTCCCGCGGTCTCCTGCACTTCGACGCCCACTTCGAGAACATCCTGACCGACGGCGAGCGCCTGTACTTCGCGGACTACGGCCTGGCGGTCTCCTCCGCGTTCGACCTGTCCGAGGAGGAGACCGGCTTCTTCGCCGCGCACCAGGACTACGACCGTCGCTACACCGCCACGCACCTGGTGATCTGGCTCGTCACCGAGCTGTACGGGTACGGGCGGGACGAGCGCGCCGCGTTCGTCCGCGCCTGTGCCGGAGGCGACCGGCCGACGGGGATTTCGCCGCGGGTCGCGGAGTTGCTCGTCCGCCACGCCCCGATCGCCTCGGTGATGACGGACTTCCACCGCGGGTTCCGGCTGGAGAGCAGGCGGACCCCGTACCCGGGCGGCTGAGCGGGTCAGTACGCGTAGCGGCTCACGGTCTCCGGGTGGAGGACGAGGCGGACCTGGTCCTCGGCCAGGATGGCGGCGAGGTCGGCGGCGCGGTTCGGGTCGTCGAGGTCCCAGTAGCGGGGGGCCATGCGGGCGGCGAGGTCGTGGGCTCCGTCCGGTTCGACGGTGACGCGGCCGGTGATCGACACCCAGCGCTCGCGCTCCTCGACCGGGGCGGCGACGACGATGGAGGCACGGGGGTCGCGGCGCAGGCGGCGGACCTTGAGCGTGTCCGGGGCCGTGACCAGCTGGATCGTGTCCTCGGCGGTGGCCTCGAACCACACCGGTCGGGGCTGGGGCGGGGTCGGGCCGGCGGCCACGGTCAGGAAACCGTGCAGCGGACGTCGGAGGAACTCCAGGTCCTGGGTGGTCAGCGGACCGTCGTTGGTGCTCATGCCGTCGATCTAACATGGTCAACTTGGACGAGCCCATGGGTGAGAAGCCGGATCGCCTGTCCAATCGTCTAACCTCGGTGGGATGGACGCGTTCAGTGACCTGTTTCGCGGGGTGCGGGCCCACGGCTCGTTGTTCAGCAGTTCGACCCTGACCCCGCCGTGGGCGATGCGCTTCGTGGACGGCGCGCCGCTGACCCTGTGCACCGTGCTCACCGGGGAGGGCTGGATCGTGCCGGAGCACGGTTCGCCCGAACCGCTGCGCGCCCGCGAGACGATCGTCGTGCGCGGCCCCGCGACGTTCACCTTCGTCGACGAGGTCGGCACCACCGCCGAACCGGTCGCGTGCGGCGAGCACTGCGCGACACCCGAGGAGGGCGGCACGCGGCACCGGCGTGGCTGGAACGACAACGCCGCCGAGGGGCGCGACGCGACGACGCTGATCGTCGGCGCCTACCCGGTGCGCGGCGAGATCAGCCGCCGACTGCTGGACGCGCTGCCCGTCGTCCTGCGCGTCGAGGCCGGGGGCACGGCCGACCCGGTGCTGGACCACCTCGCCGCCGAGGTCGCCGTCGACACACCTGGCCAGCAGGTGGTGCTCGACCGGCTGCTGGACTGGATGCTCGTCTGCACGCTGCGCGAGTGGTTCGACCGCCCCGACAGCGAACCCCCGGCCTGGTGGGCCGCCCAGCGGGACCCGGTCGTCGGCCACGCGCTGCGCCTGCTGCACGCCGAACCGGCCGCGCCGTGGACGGTCGCCGCGCTGGCCGACCGCGCCGGGGTGTCGCGGTCGACGCTGGCCAAGCGGTTCGCCGACCTGGTCGGCGAACCACCGCTGACCTACCTCACCGGCTGGCGCATGACCCTTGCGGCCGATCTGCTGGTCGAACGGGAAGCCGCGACCGTCGCCGACATCGCCCGCACCGTGGGCTACTCCGACCCGTTCGGGTTCAGCGCGGCGTTCAAACGGGTCCGAGGCGCCAACCCGACCGAGTTCCGACGCACCGCGGCGTCCACCAGGTGAGCGGCCCGCCTCAGCCGAGGTCGATGACGAGGCCGCTGTCGGCGACCGAGATGTCGCCCCCGTGGGTCCGGCCGGCCGCGTCCACGGAGGCGTGCGGGTTCGAGCCGGGCCAGAGGTGGGTGAGCAGGAGGTGGCCCACGTTCGCCTGGGCGGCGTACCGGCCTGCCTGCCGTGCGCTGGAGAGGTACCGCGCGGAGTCCGCGGGCACCTCCTCGGCGTAGGTGGCCTCGGCGATGAGCACGTCGGCGTCCCGCGCCAGGTCCGTGATGTCGGGGCTCGGACCGGTGTCACCGGTGTAGGCCAGCCGCCGCCCGCCGGTCGTCAGGCGGATGCCCGCGTTGGGCACCCAGTGCGGAAGTGACCACGTGTCCACCTCGAACGGACCGAGCGCGAACCGCGCGCCCGGCGTGAACTCGTGCGGCAGGTACGAGGAGTCCAGCATTCCCGGCCGGTCGAGGGCGAGGACCGCGTCGAGGGCCCGTGGCGGGGCGAAGACCGGTAGCGCGGGCGGCGGGTCGTCGTCGAGTGCCCTGGCCCGCAGCAGCGGGTTCAGGTCCGCGCAGTGGTCGGGGTGCCCGTGGCTGATCAGCACGGCGTCGACCCCGTCCGCGGCCGTGTGCTCCAGCAGTCGGGGGAGGACGGCGTACCCGAGGTCGACGACGACCCGGAAGCCCTCGTGCTCCACGAGGAATCCGCTGCACGCCGAACCGGCCGACGGCCACGCGCCACAGCCTCCCAGCACGGTGATCCGCATGTCCCCACCGTACGAGACCCGCCGGCCGGCACGTGCCCGTTCGAGCCGGGCGAGAACCCGCTAGGCGGCGTCCCGACCCTCGTGCAGGCCGAGTTCGCGCCAGATCTCGCCCAGCGCGCGGGCGAAGGCCTCGACCTCCTGTTCGGTGTGGACGGCGCTCGGGGCGACGCGGAGGATCTCCTCGCCGCGCGGGACGCTCGGTGCGTTGATCGCCTGCACGTACAGGCCGTACCGGTGCAGCAGGAGGTGGGACGCGCGCTTGCACAGTTCGTCGTCGTGGACCTGCACGGAGACGATGTGGGACTCGTTGGAGATGTACGGGATCTTCTGCTCGTCCAGCAGCGCGTGCAGCCTGGTCGCGTTGCGGGCCAGGGTGTCGCGTTCCACGTCGGACGCGCGGAGGTGGCGCACGGCGGCGAGGGCCGCGGCGGCGACGGCGGGTGGCATGGCGGTGGTGAAGATGAAGGAGCGGGCGAACATGCGGACCGCCTGGATGACCGCGGACGGGCCGGTGAGGTAGCCGCCGGTGGCGCCGAAGCCCTTGGCGAGGGTGCCCATGATGACGGTGAACCGGTCGGCGATGCCCAGGCGCGCGGCGATCCCGGCGCCCTGCGGGCCGTACATGCCGACCGCGTGCACCTCGTCGAGATAGGTCATGGCGCCGTATTCGTCGGCCAGGTCCGCGATTTCCGCCAACGGGGCCACGTCACCGTTCATCGAGTACACCGATTCGGCGACGATGAGCTTCGGGCGGTCGGGATCGGCTGCCGCGAGGAGTTCGGCCAGGTGGGCCACGTCGTTGTGCCGGAAGATCACCTTGTCGGCTTTGCTGTGCCGCAGTCCGTCGATGATCGAGGCGTGGTTGAGCGCGTCGGAGAACACGACGCAGTTCGGCATCCGGCCCGCGATGACCGAAAGGGATCCGTCGTTCGCGGAATAGCCGGTGGAGAACAGGAGGGCGTCCTCCTTTTCGTGCAGTCCGGCCAGTTCGGCTTCCAGGCGCACGTGGTAGTGGTTCGTGCCGCCGATGTTCCGGGAACCGCCGGAGCCCGCGCCGTGCTCGGCGATCGCGTTCGTGGCGGCTTCGAGCACGGCGGGGTGCTGGCCCATGCCCAGGTAGTCGTTGCTGCACCAGACGCTGATCGGCGTCAGGTCGCCGCCGTCGTCGACCCGCGCGGTGGCCGTCGGGAACCGGCCCGCGATCCTGCCGATTTCCAGGAAATCGCGCTTGCCACCCTCGACGCCCTCGGTGAGCTGCGAAAAAATGTCCAGATAGCGCTTCATCGCGTCGATTCGCTCCGCTCCGCGGTTGATCACGGGTCTAGAACACTGCCGTTGCCGGTGAAGGTAGCCGACGACGTGCGCCGCGGAACGGCCCGTGTTCCACTCGCCGGTAATCGGAATCGCCGTCCGGTGGAACGATATCGCGACGCTACGCACGCCGTGCCATCATGCGGCGGCTGAATGTGATCCGAATTCTCGGATCGGCCAGGCGAATGCGGACTGGAGTTGACGAAGGTGACGATGCCGCCGACCGGTCATTACGTCTCCACCATTCTGGAGGTGCTGGGCCGTGAGCCGGAACGCACCGCCGTGCGCTTCTCCGGCGGGTCGCTGACCGCGGCGGAATTCACCCGCTCGGTGCTCACGGCCGCGGACGTCATCGCCTCGACGGCCACCGACGGGGCACGGCCGGTCGTGGCGATCCTGACCGAGATCAACACCCCCGCCACGCTCATCCTGCGCTACGCGGCGAACCTGGCGGGCGCGATGGTGGTGCACCTGCACTCCACCAACGCCGTGGACCCGACGGACCAGCTCGCCGAACGCCACCGGCGCACCATCCTCGGCGCCACCGGCACCACGATCCTCGCCGTGGACGCCGCGAACCTGCCGCTGGCCCGCCGCCTGCTCGACGGCCTGGACCGGCCCCCGCGCCTGGCCGCGCCGGAACCGCTGGCCGAGGACGTGCTCGACCTCTCCTCGGGCGATCCGGGCGCCGTCGACCTCGACGCCGTCGCCGACCTGCACGACGAGCCCGCCGTGATCCTCTACACCAGCGGCAGCACGGGCGCCCCGAAGGGGATCGCGGTCCCGTTCCACCTCCGGCGCCGCTACATCGAGGCCGCGCTCACCTCCGGCGACACGATCACCTACCTCGCGACGCTGCCGGTCAGCCACTCGACCGGCGGCATGGCCGACAACACCCTCGCCTCCGGCGGGACCATCGTGTTCCACAACGGCTTCGACGCGAGCCGGTTCCTGGACACCGTGGAGAGCGACGGCATCTCCCTCGCCGTCCTCTCGCCGTCCCAGCTCTACCAACTGCTGGACCACCCCCGCGTGCTCACGGCCGACCTGTCCTCCCTCCAGGGCGTCATGTACGTGGGCAGCCCCGCGTCACCCGCCCGGCTCGCGGAGGCCGTCAAGGTCTTCGGCGAACGGCTCGTGCAGTTCTACGGCACCACCGAGACCGGCGGGATCACGATGCTCCTGCCGAACGAGCACTTCGACCCGGAGCTGCGCCGGACCGTCGGCCGCCCGATGATGGCCGAGGTCCGCATCCACGACCCCGAGACCGACGAGCTGCTCGCCACGGGCGAGACCGGCGAGATCTGCGTGCGGTCGCCGTTGACGATGCTCGGCTACTGGGGCGAGCCCGAACTCACCGCCCGCACGATCCGCGACGGCTGGCTGCACACCGGCGACCTCGGATCCCTGGACGACAAGGGCTACCTGCGCATCCACGGCCGCCTGGCCGAGGTGATCAAGGCGCACGGCATCAAGATCCGGCCGAGCACCGTCGAGCAGGCGCTGCTCTCGCACCCCGCCGTGGCGCAGGCGGCCGTCTACTGCGTGGTGGACGCCGACCGGCGCGAGTTCGTCCACGCCGTCGTCGTCCAGCGGGAGACCGTCGCCGTCGAGGACCTGTCCGCGCACGTCGCCGCCGAACTGTCCGAGAAGCACACCCCCGACGTGATCCGGCTCCGCGACCGGCTCCCGCTCGACGGCGCGGGCAAGCCCGACAAGGTCTTCCTGGCGGCAGAGGACAAGGTCCTGTGACGCTGTCCGCCGCCGCGATCCTCGCCGAGACCGCGCAGCGGCGCCCGGACCACCCGGCGATCGTCTTCGAGGGCGAGCGCACCACGTACCGGGACCTGTGGGACGACGCCCGCCGCTATGCCGCGGTGCTGCTCGACCGCGGGTTCCGGGCGGGGGACCGGATCGCGTTGCTGCTGCCCAACTCCCCGCACTTCCCCAAGGTGTACTTCGCGATCCTGGCCATCGGGGCCGTCGCCGTCCCGGTGCACGGCCTGCTGCGCTCGGGCGAGGTCGAGCACGTCCTGCGCGACTCCGGCGCGGCCGGGCTGGTCTGCGGCGCCGGGATGCTGGGCGAGGGAGGCGTCGCGGCCGAGGCCACGGGCGTGCCGGTGCTGACGGTCATGGCGGGCACCGGGTCCGCGCACCCGCGGCTCGACGCCCTCGCCACGACCGCCGAACCCGCCGACGTCCCGGTGCCGCGCGCGCCGGACGACCTGGCCGTCGTGCTCTACACCTCCGGCACCACCGGTCACCCCAAGGGTGCGATGATCACGCACCTGAACCTGGTGACGAACGTGGCCACGACCGCGGTCGCGCCGTTCGGGTTCCGCCCCGCCGACGTCCTGCTCGGCTGCCTGCCGCTGTTCCACACCTTCGGCCAGATCTGCGGGATGGCGACCTGCTTCCTGACCGGCGGCACCCTCGTGCTGATGCCCCGCTTCGACGGCCGCGCGGCACTGGACCTGATGGTGACCGAGGGCTGCACGGTGTTCATGGGCGTCCCCACGATGTACCTCGACCTGCTCGACGTCGCCGCGACCGACCCGCGCCGCCCCCGCCTGGACCGCGCGTTCTCCGGCGGGTCGGCGCTGCCCGTCGCGGTGCTGGAACGGTTCGAGGAGACGTTCGGCTGCCCGATCTACGAGGGCTACGGGCTCACCGAGACGTCCCCGGTCGTCGCCTACAACCAGGTGTACTGGCCTCGGCGGCCCGGCACGGTCGGCAAGCCGATCTGGGGCGTGGAGGTGGGGATCACCCGCGCGGACCTGGCGGACCGGATCGAACTCCTGCCCTCCGGCGAGGTCGGCGAGATCGTGATCCGCGGCCACAACGTGATGGCCGGGTACCTGGGCCGTCCCGAGGCCACGGCCGAGGCGATCGTGGACGGCTGGTTCCGCTCGGGCGACCTGGGCGCGCAGGACTCCGACGGCTACCTGTCCATCGTGGACCGCAAGAAGGACATGGTCATCCGAGGCGGGCACAACGTGTACCCCCGCGAGGTGGAGGACCTGCTGGCGCGCCACCCGGACATCGCGCAGGTGTCCGTCATCGGCGTGCCCGACGACCGGTACGGCGAGGAGATCTGCGCGGTCGTGCGCCCCCGGCCGGGGGTCGCCACCGACCAGGCCAGCGCGGAGGGCATCGTGGCGTGGGCGAAGGCCCGGATCGCCCCGTACAAGTACCCGAGGCTGGTGCGGTTCACCGTGGAATTCCCGTTGGGGCCCAGCGGAAAGGTCCTCAAGCGAGACCTGGTCGCCCGCTACGCGGGCCGCTAGGGCGGTGAGCGGTCCGCTGGTGGAGACGGTGCCGGTGCGCCGGCCGTTCGTCCGGTTCCGCGTCCTCGGACCGCTGGAGGTGACGGTCGACGGCCGGCCGCTGCCGGTCCGCGGGGTCGTCCAGCGCTCCGCGCTGGGGTTCCTGCTGCTCAACGCGGGCCAGGTCGTCGCCACGAGCGACCTGGTGCGCGCCCTGTGGGCCGGGGAGGCGCCACCCACCGCCCGCAAGATGCTGCAGAACGCCGTCTCCGCGCTGCGCGGGACCTTCACCAGGAACGGCGTCGACGCCGACGTCGCCGCGCTGCTCAGCCACACGTCCGGCTACCGGCTCCGGGTCGCCCCCGCGGCCGTGGACCTGTCGCGGTTCCAGCGCCTCGCAGCGCAGGGCAGGACCGAACTCGCCGCGGGCGCCTGGGAACGAGCGGCCACGTCCCTGCGCGAGGGCCTGGACCTGTGGCGCGGCTGCGCGCTGGCCGACCTCGCCGAGACGGGCGTCGCCTGGCCCGAACTGGTCGAGCTGAAGGGGTTGCGCAGCGCGGTCGTGGAGGACCGCTTCGAAGCCGACCTCGCGTGCGGCAGGCACCACGGGATCGCCGCCGAACTGGAGGCGGCCGTGGACCTGTGGCCGGACCGGGAAAGGCTGTCCGGACAGCTCATGCTCGCGCTCTACCGGTGCGGGCGGCAGGTCGAGGCGCTCGCGGTGTACCGGCGGCTGAGGTCCGGGCTGGGGGAGCGGCTCGGGCTCGAACCGGGGCGCGACCTGCGGCTGCTCGAACGCGCGATCCTCACCCACGACCCCCTGCTGGACCAGCCCGCCGCACTCGCCCGGATCGCCGAACAGGGCTCGCCGGTGATCGCGGACCGCCCGAAGC
>DATMCA010001019.1:0-3182 GCA_035559015.1 Umezawaea sp.
AGCGGCTCGATGAGCGATGCTGGCAGCAGAGGCACGGACTCTCCTGGTGATCTTGAGACTTCAGCAATCCCATGATCACGGGCGGGTCCGTGCCTCTACCTGTTGCGACACACCCCCAACATCATTTGCCGGTCGCTCTAGGGCGTGTCTCATGGATCTTGGTTGCTCGGGTGTCGGAGCCAGATCCTGATCGAGGCGACGTCGACGGTGCCGTTGTAGACGAACTCGCGCTTGTCGGTGCGCATCGCGACGGCGCGGAACGCCTTGAGGCGGTTGTGCGCGCGCTCGGTGGTGTTGCGCTGCTTGTAGGCCTCGGGGTCGAACGCGGGCGGGCGGCCCCCGGCGGAGCCCTTCGCGGCGCGCGCCTTCTGCTGGTCGCTTTTCTGCGGGATGGTGGCCTTGATCTGGCGTCGCCGCAGGTAGGAGCGGATCGCCTGGTTCGAGTAGGCCTTGTCGGCCAGGAGCCGACCGGGGCGCGTACGGGGTCTTCCCCGCCCCCGACGGCGGATCCGCAACCGCTGCATCAGCGGCTCGAAGGCGATCGAGTCGTGGCGCTGGCCCGCGGTGGTGCCCCGGGCCAGCGGCCGGCACCGGGTGTCGGCGAGCAGGTGAATCTTGGTGCTCAGCCCGCCGCGGGAACGGCCCAGGCCCTCCCGATCAACCTGGGCCGGCGGCGGGGAGTCCGGATTCTTGTAATTCGACCCAGCCCCCTGTGTGGCCCTCGGGCTGCGCCGAAACCTCGGGCTGCGCCGAAACCTCGGGCTGCGCCGAAACCTCGGGCTGCGCCGAAACCTCGGGCTGCGGGTCGGGCTGCGGGTCGGGCTGCGGGTCGGGCTGCGGATCGGGGGGCAGCATCGGCGCCAACCGCTCGGCGGGGATGTCCTTGGGTGGCTCGTGACGGGCGCCGGCGGCGTGCTGATGAGCGCGGACCACGCTCGAGTCGACACCGACGGTCCACTGCGGGCCGTCGCCCTCATCGCACCCGGCCCGCAGCCGGTCCAGGATCACCTCCCAGGTGCCATCTCCTGACCAGCGGCGATGTCGTGAGTAAATGCCCTTCCAGTTCCCGTACGAGGTCGGCACATCCCGCCACGGCGCCCCCGTTCGGGTGCGCCACAACACCCCGTTGATCATCTGGCGGTGGTCGCACCAGCGGCACCCCGGCGCGGTGTCCGGTCAGGCAGCAACGGCTCCAACCGTGCCCACTCCGCGTCGGTCAAGTCATGCCGATCATGCACCGGCGATGCCTACCGCACCCGAGCCCCAAGATCCGGGAGACACGCCCTAGTCCGAACTTACTTGATCTTGAACCTCGCTTTGGTGGCTGATGCGATGAAGGAGCGGGGCCTCCGCTCCTCGTGTCCGTCCCGAGGCACTCTCGGGGTGCTCACGTTCCACGACGAAGGAGGCCCCTGTGAGCGCAGCGTATGCAGGACGACAGTTCGTCGGTGTTGATCTGCATCGGCGGCGGTCGGTGATCGTGCGGATGGCCGAGTCGGGCGAGCGGCTGGAGACGGTGCGCATCGTCAACGACCCCGAGCGGCTGGCCGCGGTGATGACCCGGGCCGGCGAGGCGCCGGAGGTGGTGCTGGAGGCCACCTACGGCTGGTACTGGGCCGCCGATGCGCTGGCCGAGCTGGGTGCGCACGTGCACCTGGCACATCCGCTGGGGGTCAAGGCGTTTGAGTACCGGCGGGTGAAGAACGACGAACGCGACGCCGCGGACTTGGCCGATCTGCTGCGGATGGGGCGGCTGCCCGAGGCGTGGATTGCCCCGCCGGCGACCCGGGAACTGCGCGAGCTGGTGCGGCATCGGGCCAAGCTGGTGGCGTTGCGCGCGCACTGAAGGCGCAGGTGCACGCGGTGCTGGCCAAGTGCGGCGTGCCGGTGCCGATGAGCGACCTGTTCGGGCTGGAGGGCCTCGCCCTGCTGGAGCGGGTCACGCTGCCCGGGGTGTATCGGGCTCGGGTCGCCTCGCTGCGCCGGTTGATCGAGGCGCTGGAGTTCGAGATCGAGCTGTTCGCCGGCATGGCCCGCGCTCGGCTGGCCCGCGATCCGGGCTACACCGCGATCCGGGTGATCCCCGGGATCGGTGGAGTGCTGGCCGCGGTGTTCGTCGCCGAGATCGGCGAGGTGTCCCGCTTCCCCGACCCGACGCGGCTGGCCAGCTGGGCCGGGCTGACCCCCCGGCATCGCGAGTCCGACACCCACGTGCACCGCGGCCCGATCACCAAACAAGGGTCGCGGCTGGTGCGGTGGGCCGCGGTGGAGTCGGTGCAGGTCCTGCCCGCCCATACCCGCATCGGCGCGATCCGCGAGCGGGTCGCCGCCCGCCGCGGGCGCAACATCGGCGTCGTGGCCGCCGCCCGCGAACAACTCGAGTTGGTCTACTACGGGCTGCGCGACCACACCGTCCGGGCACCGCTGCACCGCCCGCCGGCGGCCCCGGCACGCACAGCGGCGGCATGAGCGGCCCGAACAAGCTCCGGTCGGCGCGGGTCGTGCAGGTCATGACCCCCGGAATTCGGCGTGGTCGCCCCCGCTGATTGACCCCGCCGACCGGGATGTCGCACCGCTTCATGCCGCACAGCGCGGCGAAGGAATGACCGGCAGCCCAGCCTGCCCACCGCCGGGAACCCGGCGCTGAAGACGGCCACGCCCCCACACGCCAGCTCCGAAAGGACACCCACCACCCGCTTCTCCGCTACCTGCAGCATGCGCCCAGCGGCGCCGGCATCCAGGCCCTCCGGCCGCTCCGCGGTCGGGCTACGCCCGAGCCTGGACCCCGACGCCTACCTGAGCGCGCCCACAAGCAGCCGGAGAACAGCCAAACAAGTGCCACGCCGGTCTTGACCGGCCCCACTCCTTCAGGAATGACCTGCGGGATTGGCACCCGACCTGCGCAGACGTGTAGTCACAGAAGTGTCTAGATTTTTCCCACGATCTGCGGTTTAATTGGCGTGTGAAGCTCGCGGAAGGATCGATGCATCTGGACACTCGTCCGCGCGCCTACCGGGCGGTGGACGGGTCCACGCGCGAGTACCGGCAGGTGCTGCTGCGGCGATCGTATCGCAATGCTGAAGGCAAGCCGTCCAAGGAAACGCTGGCGAATCTGTCATCGCTGCCTGATCCGGCTGTCCACGCGCTGCGACTGGCGCTGGCCGGTAAAACGCTGGTGGACG
>DATMCA010001020.1:0-10608 GCA_035559015.1 Umezawaea sp.
CCTGCGTCAGCTCGCCAACCGGCTTGTCGGCATCCTCCACGGATGCCTCAAAACCGGCACCCACTACGACGAAACGACGGCCTGGTCGCATCACACCGAGAACCTCGCTGCTTGACATCTACGCCCCTGGGATGTCTTTCAAGGTTTGATTGACCGACTCGATCCACTGGCGCACCCCGCCGAGGTTGCCGTTGCGGTAGGTCTCGTCCTTGCGGTCCGGTCGCAGCAGCCGCAGCCCCATGTCGTCGGTGAGTTTCTTGAAACCCTGACCGGAGAAGCCTTTGTCGGCGAGGAGGATCTGGCCGTGGCGGATGAGGTGGTGGTCGCGCTTGAGCAGTGCGGCGAGTACCTCGCGTTCGCCGATCTTGGGGTTGGCCAGGCACCACATGACCGGCATGCCGTCGCCGGAGCGGCCGAATACTCTGCGGTCGGACCAGTCTGCCGCTGCACTACAGCTACGGCCTGTCGGTGCTGAACTGCCACCTGATCAGCGGCGCGACCGTGGTCGTGGAGGCCACCGGTGTGATGGGCAGGCCGTTCTGGCAGGCCGTGACCGACCACAAGATCACCTCGCTGGCCGGTGTCCCGTACCACTACGAGATGCTCAAGCGCCTGCGCTTCGACCCGGCCAAGTACCCCAGCCTGCGCACGATCACGCAGGCGGGCGGCAAGCTGCGCGAAGACCTGGTCACCGAGTTCAACGACAAGATGCTCGCGGTCGGCGGCCGGATGTTCGTCATGTACGGCCAGACCGAGGCCGCGCCCAGGATGGCCACCGTCCCCGCCGAGAAGCTGGCCGAGAAGCTCGGCTCCGCTGGGCCCGCGCTCCCCGGTGGCGCGTTCGCCATCCGCACCGAGGACGGCGCCGAGACGACCGAGCCGGGCGTCGTGGGCGAGGTGCTCTACCGCGGGCCCAACGTGATGATGGGCTACGCGGAGTCGGAGGCCGAACTCGCCGAGGGCGACGCGTGCGGCGGGGTGCTGGAGACCGGCGACCTCGGCAGGCTCGACGCGGACGGCTACCTGTTCATCACCGGCAGGCTCAAGCGCATCGGCAAGGTGTTCGGCAACCGCGTCAACCTCGACGACCTGGAACAGCTGGTGCGGGGTTCGGGGTTGGACACGGGTGTGGTGGCCGCGGTGCCCGCGGGCGACAAGGTCGTCGTGTGGCTGGAGAACCGCGGTGCCGACACGCGCAAGGCGGTCGCCCGTGAACTCGCGGAGAGGTTGCACATGCACGTGTCCGGATTCGACGTGCGGGAGATCGACGCTCTGCCCCTGCTCACCAGTGGCAAGGTCGACTACCGCTCCCTGGAGGGACGGGCGTGACAGCGATCGTGCAAGGCGTTTTCGGGTTGGGCCAGGCCGAGCGGGAAGCGAAGCTCCTCCCCGCGCTGGCGGAGCTGACCGAGCACCACCGGGACCACTGCGAGCCGTACGACCGGATCCTCGGGTCCCTCGGCCACGTCCGGGGCGCCGGGTTCGACTCCGTCGAGCAGGTGCCGTGGCTGCCCGTGCGCATGTTCAAGCACCACGTGCTCAAGAGCGTGCCGGACGACGAGGTCTTCAAGGTCCTGACCTCCTCCGGCACGACCGGCGCCGAGGTGTCCCGGATCTACCTGGACAAGGAAGCGGCGGCCGACCAGCCCCGCTACCTCGGCCGCACGCTCCAGGCCGTGCTGGGCGAGAAGCGGCTGCCGATGCTCATGGTGGACACCATCGGCATCATCAAGAACCGCCGCTCGTTCTCCGCCCGCGGCGCGGGTGTGCTGGGCATGGCGAACTTCGGCCGCAAGCACATCTACGCGCTGGACGAGAACGACCAGCCGGACGTCGAGGCCATCAAGGGCTTCCTCGCGGCGCACGGCGACGAGCCGTTCCTCATCTTCGGCTTCACCTTCATGGTGTGGCAGTACCTCTACGAGGTCGCGCGCGAGCACGAGCTGGACCTGTCCAACGGGATCCTGATCCACTCCGGGGGCTGGAAGAAGCTGGTCGACCGCGCGGTCGACAACGCGGAGTTCCGCCGCAGGTTCGCGAAGGACACCGGGCTGACCCGGATCCACAACTACTACGGCATGGTCGAGCAGCTCGGCACCGTGTTCGTCGAAGGCCCGTCGGGGAACTCCTTGTACTGCCCCGATTTCGCCGACGTCGTGATCCGGGACCCGGAGACGTGGGCCGAGCAGCCGGTCGGCGTCCCCGGCGTGATCGAGGTGGTCAGCACCGTGCCGCGCTCGTACCCCGGCCACGTGCTGCTCACCGAGGACCTGGGCGTGGTGCACGGGATCGACGACGGCGACTGGCCGGGCAAGCGCTTCTCCGTGCTCGGCAGGCTGCCGCGCGCCGAGGCCCGCGGCTGCTCGGACACGTTCAGCGGTGGAGGAGCGGCGTGAGCAAGGTCCAGCAGCGTTTCCCGGCGGGGCCGGACGTCGAGGTCGCCGGTCTGGTCGCCGAGCTGTCGGGCGAGCCCGCGGGCGGCAGGCTGAAGGTCGGCGACGAGCGGGTCGTCGACTTCCTGGTGAAGTTCGCCCGCAAGCTGCTCGCGCCCGCGATCGCACGGCGCTACCCGGAGCTCGCCTCGCTCGGGTTCTTCCTGCGCCGGGGCGAGATCGCCAAAGCACTGTCCACGATGGACACACGTGGTGACGCGCTGAGGTTCCCGCGCGGCCTCGTCTTCCACGTGCCACCGGCCAACGTGGACACCATCTTCGTCTACTCGTGGGCGTTGTCCGCGTTGGCGGGCAACCCCAACGTGGTGCGCATCTCCTCGCGTTCGGCCGGTGCCGCGGAGACCGTGATCGAGGCGCTCAACGAGGCGCTCGCCGAAGCGCACCCGATCATCGCGCAGACCCAGCGCATGGTCACCTACGGGCACGACGACGCGGTGACCGCGGCCCTGTCGGCCGCGTGCGAGCTGCGGGTGATCTGGGGCGGCGACCGGTCCGTGACGGAGCTGCGCAAGCACCCGCTCGCGCCGAACGCCCGCGACCTCACCTTCCCCGACCGCGCGTCGTTCGCCGCGATCTCGGTGGCCGGTTGGCTCGCCGCGACACCCGAGCAGCGGCGCGACGCCGTGATCGGGTTCTACAACGACTCGTACTGGTTCGACCAGGCCGCCTGCTCGTCCCCGCGCACGCTGTTCTGGGTCGGCGACGACGCCGCCGCGCGGGTCGGTCGCGAGGAGTTCCGCACCCTGCTGGGCGAAGTGGTGGCGAGCAAGCACTTCGTGGTCGAACCCGCGATGGCCGTGCAGAAGCGGGTGTCCGCGTACGGCGTCGCCGCGCAGGGCCACGCCACCGAGATCCGCTTCGACGGCAACGCCGTGGCGACCCTCGAACTCGTCGACCCGTCGGCCGTGCCCAGGGAGTGGCTCGGCGTCGGCACCTTCCCCCAGGCGGCCTTGACGAGCCTGGCCGAGTTCGCGAACATCGTGCAGCGCAAGGACCAGACGCTGAGCACGTTCGGCTTCTCCCGCGATGAGCTCGTCGACTTCGCGCACACCGTGGCGGGGCGCGGGATCGACCGGATCGTGCCGTTCGGGTCCGCCCTCAGTTTCGCCGCCGTCTGGGACGGCTACGATCTGCTGTCCGAGTTCAGCAGGCTCACCACGGTCAGCGTCTGAGCCCGATGCCCGTGCCGCCGCAACACCCTGCCGCGCAAGGCAATACCAGCGACTCTCCCGGAGAGCAGATGACGACCGCCGAAGCCGAGGTCCCGGAAACCGGGACCACCGCAGCACCGAAGTCGACCAAGGCCCTGATCATCACCTGGGCCCGAAGGCTGATGGTGGTCGTCGTGATCGGGTTCGCGACCTACGCGCTGGTCACCAAGTGGAACGAGGTCTGGCACACGCTGGCCGCCGTCGCCTGGCAGTCGAGCCTGCTCAGCCAGCTCGCCGTGATGGCCGCGATCCTGTTCAACACGATCGCCTGGCAGACCATCGTGGACGACCTCGGCAAGCCGATCGGCATCTTCCGCGGCGCCCAGATCTGCCTCGTCGGCGGGCTCGGCAAGTACGTGCCGGGTTCGGTGTGGGCCTACCTGCTCCAGATGGAACTCGGTCGCAAGGCCGGGTTGCCGCGCGCTCGGATCTTCACCGGTTCGCTGGTGCAGCTCGGCATCGCGACCGTGGCCTCCCTGCTGCTCGGCATCATCGCGCTGCCGGTGATCTTCGCGGAGACCCCGCAGGCGCTGTGGCTGTTCGCCCTGCTGCCGGTCGGCCTCGCCGCGCTGCACCCGAAGATCCTCACCTGGGGCACCTCGCTGGTGCTCAAGACGCTCCGCCGTCCGCCGCTCGACCACCAGCTCAAGTGGTCGACCATCGGCAAGGTGCTCGGCTTCTCGCTGCTCGCGTACGCGGCCTTCGGGTCGCACATGTGGCTGCTGGCGAACTCGGTCGGCGCCCCCGGTGTGAGCGGTCTGCTGCTCTGCATCGGCGCCATGGCGATCAGCATGACGGCCGGGCTGTTCGCGTTCTTCCTGCCGTCGGGCGCGGGCGTCCGCGAGGCCGTCATCGTCGCCGTGCTGGCCGCCAGCGGCATCGACCCGGTGCAGGGCCTCGCCTTCGCGGTGGCATCGCGGTTGATGTTCATCGTCGCCGACGTGGTCACCGCGGGCACGGCCGCGGCCATCGCGGCCTTCCGCCGGCGCACCGCTCCGGGCGCACGGGCGCCCCAGGCGGCCTGACGCTCGCTTTTCCGACACCCCCGAGCACCCGTGCTCGGGGGTGTCGTTCGTCGTGGACGCAAATCGTCGACCCAAAGCGAGCCGAACAAGACCATCGGTTCGGCGTTTGGTTTTGTTACACCGATTGACGTGATGTGGGCCGAGTTGCGGGAAGTCGTCAATGAACTGTGGATGTTTCCCGCTGATCTCCAGATTCTGCTTCTCAAGTGGGGATTTTTCGGGCAGACTCGGTCTCGGATCTGCTGACGCGAGTGCCGGTGGGGATTGCCTCGCGTCGCCATTCATCATCATGGGGGGTTGGAACAAGAATGTCTTCTCGTCGTTCTGTCTCGCTGGTCGCTGCCATTTTGGCGACCACAGCGGGTCTTCTGCCGGCGATGGCCGGAGTGGCGGGCGCCGACCCGACTTCGACGTCCCCGTCGTCGTCCGCCGTCGCCACGCCCGCCGAGTCCAGCGTTGCGCCGCCCGCGGCCTCCAGTGCTGCTCCACCTGCGGAGACCTCGTCTTCGGCGCCGACCTCCAGCTCGGCGGCGCCCGCTCCGGCCAAGACCGAGACGGCCGCCCCCGAGGCGGACTCGAAGGCCGCGGCCGCCGCGGACGACCCGTGGGAGAAGTCCCCGGTCTACACCAAGTGGCAGCAGCTCGGCGGCGCGGCGTTCGCGGGTGACCTGGTCGGCACCGAGGTCGTCCAGGCCAACGGCATCCGCTATGCCAAGTTCTCCAAGAACGTCACGATCACGCACGACGCCGCGAATGGCGCGCACTGGTTCTCGGGTGCCATCGCGAGCCTGTGGGATTCGGGCAGGAATGGTACGGATGGCGCAGTCAGCGTTGCGACCATGGACCAGGTTCCCGTTTCGCGGGGTTCCCAGGCGGGCGCGGCTTCCGCGTTCAGTTCCGGGGCGTCCGTGTACTACTCCGACGCCTACGGCGCATTCCCCATCAGCGGGGTGATGCGCGACAAGTACTGGGCGAACGGCAGCGTCAACGGGCCGTTCGGCTGGGTCAGCAGCTTCGAGAAGGCCTGGACCAACACCGACCGCGGTGTGTCCCAGGACTTCAGCGAGGCGGTCACCGTCTTCCGGAAGGCCGACCTCTCGACCTACTGGATCAGCGGTGCGCTGCGCGCCAAGTACCTCTCCGCGGACGGTCCGGCGGGCCTCAACGGCTGGCTCACCGGCGACCAGACGGCCAGCGCGGGTTCGGGCTGGTTCATCGGCACCGAGACGGGCACCATCTACTGGTCGCCCAGCACCTCCGCGGTCAGGCTCGAAGGCCCGATCAACGACAAGTACCGGTCCGAAGGCGGCCCCAACGGTCGCTTCGCCTACCCGCTCGCGGACGTCGGCAAGGTCGGCGACGGCCAGTACGCGAGCTTCAACAGCCAGGTCACGATCTTCCACTCGGACACGAAGGGCACGCACTGGATCAGCGGTGCGCTGCGCGCCAAGCTCGACGCCCTCGGCGGCGTGACGGGTTCGCTCGGCTTCCCGACGTCGGACCAGTACGCGACCAACGGGCCCAACGGCCTGTACGTGCTGTTCGGCCCGAACAAGGTGATCCTCTGGGGCGCCAACACCGGTGCCTTCCTGGTCCGCGACCAGTACCTGGCCAAGCTGCGCGCCGACGGTGACGTCCACGACTACGGCCTGCCGATGACCGACGTCGGTCCTGTTGGCCCGTACCAGTTCCAGCAGTTCCAGGCCGCGACGATCTTCGACGGCAACGGCCGCTCCACGGTCACCCTCGGGTGGGACTTCCGTGCGGTGTGGTGGTACCTCGGCGGCACCAGCAGCCCGCTCGGCTACGCCACGTCGGACTACCAGAGCTGGGGCAACGCCCAGTTCTACCAGCAGTTCGACTACGGCTACGTGCTGTGCGACTACAACGAGAACGTCTGCTACTACGACTACAACAGCGCTTCGGCGAAGTCCTCGAAGTCCGCTGTGGACGGCTCGAAGCCCGACATCGAGCAGGTGCGCCGCGAGGCCACCAAGATCTCGATCAGCGGTGGCGCTCCGCGCCGCTGACAACTCCTGACCACGAGGGCCGGTGCGCGTTCCAGCGCACCGGCCCTCGTGCTCTTCGCCGACCCGTAAACTGGCCGACCGGCATCGTCGGACCCCAAGGAGCAGCGTGAGTCACGTTCATCCCAGCGCCGTCATCGGCGACGGAGTAGAGCTCGGTGAGCGGGTCACCATCGGACCGAACGCGGTCTTGCTCGGTCCCGCGAAGATCGGTGACGACTGCTGGATCGGCCCCGGCTGCGTGATCGGCACCCCGCCGGAGCTCAGCAGCGAGCCGCACAACCGCGCGTGGGACGGTGACCTCGCGCACAGCGGCGTGGAGATCGGCCCGCGCACGGTGGTCCGCGAGCTGAGCACCATCCACCAGGGCAGCTACCGCCCGACCAGGGTCGGCGCCGACTGCTGGCTGCTCAACCGCGTGTACGTCGCGCACGACGGCCAGGTGGGCGACGGCGTGACGCTGTCCGCGGGGACCAGCCTCGGTGGCCACGTCCGGATCGGCGACCGGGTCAACGTCGGGATGAACGCCGTGGTGCACCAGCGCCGGGTGATCGGACCGGGCGCGATGGTCGGCATGGGCTCGGCGGTGACCAGGGACGTGCCGCCGTTCGCCATGGCCTACGGGAACCCGGCCAGGCTGAACGGGGTGAACGCGGTCGGCATGTCGCGCTCCGGCATGGGCGAGGACGTGGTGCGCCTGCTCGCGGCGGCCTACGCCGAGCTGCTGGTGCCCGCCGACCTCCCGGAGGAGCTGAAGGAAGCGTTCACCTGGTGGTTCGAGGTGGAGCCCGCGAAGCCGCTGGCGTCGAGCGAGGCGCCGCTACCGCTGTGACCGCGACGGTGGTGGCTGCCGGTCCACGAACCGGGAGCCACCACCGTGCTGGTCAGAACCAGCGTTCCAGCACCAGGGCCACGCCGTCGTCCTCGTGCGACGCCGTCACCTCGTCCGCCACGTCCAGCGCCTCCTGGTGCGCGTTCGCCATCGCCACCCCGTGGCCTGCCCAGGACAGCATCGGCACGTCGTTCGGCATGTCCCCGAACGCGATCACGTTCGCCGCGTCCACGCCGAACCGCTCGGCCACGTCCGCCAGTCCCGAGGCCTTCGTCACGTTCGGCGCCGAGATCTCGATCAGCCCCGCGTTGCTGGAGTAGGTGATCTCGACCTCGTCGCCGAGCAGCGAGGTCGCCGCCAGCGCCATCTCCGCGCTCGTCATCTTCTCGTGCCCGACCAGCAGCTTGATCGCCTGGTGCCCCAGCACCTCGGCCCTGGTCACCTGGCGGTGGTCGCTGTCGCCCCACGGGTGCCGGTAGGAGTCCTCGGCGACGAACGGCTGGACGTCCTCGCTCACCGCCCTGGTGCCGACGCGCTCGGTCGCCACCGAGCAGCCGGGGAGTGCGGCGTCCAGCACGCTCGCGAGGTCCGACAGCCGCACCGGGTCGAGTCCGACCTGCCACACGACGCGGTCCGCGCCGATGTCGTAGAGCACCGCGCCGTTGGCGCACACCGCGTAGCCGGTCGTCCCCGCACCCTCCGCGACCACCGGGACCCAACGCGGTGGACGGCCCGTGACCAGCACGAACGGGATGTCCGACGTGTGCACCCTGCTGATCGCGGACGCGGTTCGCGCACTCACCCGCTCGCCAGGGCCGAGCAGGGTTCCGTCAACGTCCGAGGCAACCAGCCGAGGTCTTTCCACCTGCCCATAGTGCCCTGTCCGCCCGAGTGCTCGGTGAACGCCGCTTCGCCTCCCGCCGACGATCTCGTTACTGTCTCCCGGTGCGCATTGGCATCGTGATCTTGCCCGAACACCGCTGGTGGGTGGCTGAACCGAAGTGGCGGGCGGCCGAGGAGCTCGGATTTCACCACGCGTGGACCTACGACCACCTCGGCTGGCGCAGCCTGGTCGACGGCCCGTGGTTCTCCGCGATCCCGACCCTCACCGCCGCCGCGATGGTCACCTCGCGCATCCGGCTCGGCACCTTCGTGGCGAACCCGAACTTCCGGCACCCGGTGCCCTTCGCGCGGGAACTGCTGACCATCGACGACCTCTCCGACGGCCGCTTCACCCTCGGCTTCGGCGCGGGCGGCGCGGGCTACGACACCACGGTGATGGGCGCCGAGCCGGTCGCGCCCAAGGAGCGCACGGCCAGGTTCGGCGAGTTCGTCGAACTGCTGGACCAGCTGCTGACCAGGGATCGCACCACCTTCCGGGGCGAGCACTACGCCGCGGAGGAGGCGCGCGGCGCACCGGGCTGCGTGCAGCGCCCAAGGCTGCCGTTCCTGATCGCGGCGAACGGCCCCAAGGCCATGAGGGTCGCCGCCCGCTACGGCACCGGCTGGGTCACCACCGGTCCGGCGACCGAGGACAACGACGCCTGGTGGCGCGGGGTCGCCGAGATCGCGGACAGGTTCGACGACACCCTGGCCTCGATCGGCCGTGAGCGCGCGACGGCGGACCGCTACCTCAACCTCGACTCCGCGCCGGTGTACTCGCTGAGCAGCGTCGAGAGCTTCCGCGACGCGGTCGGCCGTGCTCGCGAGCTGGGCTTCACCGACGCCGTCGCGCACTGGCCGCGGGCGGACGGCGTCTACGCGGGGCGCGAGTCCGTGCTCGAACAGGTCGCGGCGGACGTCCTGCCCGAACTGACCGCCGCTAGCCCGCCGACCGCCACCCGCTGAAGTCGGCGTCGCTGCGCGGCTGCGTGTTCACCCGCAGCCGCGCGTCCGGGCCGATCGCCAGCACCATCGCGCAGGACTTCGCGTCGCTCAGCACCGTCGGGTTGTCGACGGTGTCGCCGTCCATGCCGGACCAGGGGTCGAACCCGCCGTCGGCGCGCTCGCGGGTGATCGCCACCTTGCCCTTGTCGTCCCGGCCGACCAGCGTCAACCGGCCGTCGCGCGACACCCCCGCGACGTCACCCGACCCGCCGGGGCCGGGGTAGGTGGTCGGGGTGGACCAGCCGGCCGCGCTCCGCTTGCTGACCGCGACCTCACCGGTGTTCGCCACCCGGTAGGCCAGGGCGTTCGCGCCGATCGCCACGGGCGCGCCCGCGGGTTTGGCCGACCCGAACGGCCGCCAGTCGCCCTGCCAGCGCATCAGCCCGTCGGGGCCCATCGCGAACAGCTCCACGCCGTCCGGCCCGCTCACCGCGCCGAGCCCGTCGCGGAACCCCGATCCGCCGAGGTCGGACCACTCGGTCCGCCACGAGCCGGAGCCGTCCTGCTCAAGCCTGCTGACCCCGTCGGCGCCGTTGAGCACGAACAGCGCGAGCCGTCCGTCGGCCATCGCGACGACCGTCGGCGCGGACACCCCGTCGGTGCCGTCCGGGCTGCCGAGGCCGGTCCACCGGCCTCCGTGCCAGCACGCGATCGTGTCGTCGTCCCGCCTGCGGCCGCACGCCTCAAGGCCGTTGCGGCCGGTGGCGACGGCCACCCCCGGCGCGAGCGGCCCACCGGGGTCGCCGAGGTCCGCCTGCTCCCAGGAGTCGCCGCTCCAGGACCGCAGCCTGCCCGAGAGCACGGCGAACGCCCACTGCTTGCCGTTCTCGTCACGGCCCGCCCAGGACACCCCGCGGGGCCACCGCTGGTACATCCGGCGCGGCCAGTTGTCGTAGCTGACCTGCTTGCCCAGCAGCGGGTCGTGCTTCTGGTAGCGCTGGAAGTCGGCGAGCTTCTGCTGCTGCTGGGCGGGGTCGAGGTTCACCGGCGACTGCTCGATGTTGTAGTCGCGGTAGCCGAACTCCAGGAACACGGGGTGGCGCGCGGAGTCGCGGTAGTTCCGCGCCGCGGCCTCGGTGAACTTGGCCGTCATCAGGTGGTCGGGGTGGTCGTGGAACGGCTTCCAGAACGGGTAGTCCCCGCGCGGCTCGGAGTCCTGGGTGCGCACGACGG
>DATMCA010001021.1:0-10438 GCA_035559015.1 Umezawaea sp.
GGGCGTCTGCGTTTTCCCCACTTGTCTCTTGCCGCTGTGCCGAATTGGCCTCGGTTTCCGGCGTCTCGCATCATTTCCGCGAGGGTGTGGGCGTCGTCTCGTCTTACGCCGCGTGCACCCAGTGCGTTTTCCAGGTCTTCCGGGGTTTTCGCCGCCGCTGCTGCCGCGTCCAGGTCCGCGCTGGGCAGGGTGATCGAGTGGCCTGGGCCGGCTGGGGCTGGTGGGAGTACCGAGAGGGCTTCTCTGGGGAGGCCTTCGCCGGAGGCGGCCCTCAGGGTCAGGCGGTCGCCGTCCAGTACCGCGAGTACGCCCGCCTGGCCTTTTGCCGCTGCCAGCACGCGGACGCTGTGGCCCAGCCAGAGGCGGCCGTCCACCTCGGTTTGAGGGCGGTTGAGTAGGTGGAGGAGGTCTTCCAGGGCGGGGTCCAGGGAGACGGGTTTTCCCAGGCCTCGTTGTTCCAGGCCGGCCCAGACGGTGCGTTCCAGTTCCGCGCGTTCGGCGTGGGTCTTGCCCGGTGACGGGACCTTGAGCACCAGCGGCATGGTTTCCAGGCGCAGGTGTTCCCACAGCACGTCGAACTCCAGTGCCGTGATGGTCACCGGTTCACGCAGGTCGCTCGTGCCCAGGTCCACTCCGAAACTCGTCATCAACTGCTCTGGTTCTCCCCGATCACCGGAGGCGAGATCATCCCGCCGATCCCGTAGATGTCGTCCGTCTCGCGCAGGTAGTCGGCGGCGTTGTGCTCGCCGTCCTCCTCCTCGTTGGCGCGGGCCGCGCCCGCGTTGCCGAACGGGTCGAACGAGCTCTGCGTGGGCACCATCGGGGTGGACCTGCGGTGCACCGTGTCGTTGTCCGTGGCCGTGCCCGCCGCCGGGCCGCCCGCCGGACCGCCGTGGCCCGCGGCGCCGCCCGGTTGGGCGGTCGGGGTGGCGACGGGGCCGAATTCGGCGCCGCTGACGGTGGTGACGCCGGACTGCCTGCCTGCGCCGGTGGCTTGGCCGCCCGCGCCGCTGGCGTGGCCGTCGTTCGCGCCGGCGGACTTGGTGTCGTCCTTGCGGGCCTTCGAGCCGACGCCCCCGCCGATCACGCCGCCGCCGGGGCCGCCCGCGGTGCCGGGGCCGCCCACGCCGTTGGCGGTGCGGGTCGTGCCGGGGGTGGACGTCGTGGGTGAACCGGTCGCGCCCGAGGTGCCCGTGGTGCTGCCCGCGACACCCCTGGGGGCGTTGGCCGGGCGGTTCGCGCTGCCCTGGCGGGACGGGTAGCCGCGGCCGACGCCACCGCCGCCGCGGCCCGAGACCACGCCGTAGTCGCCGCCGAAGCCGCCGCTGATGCCGTGCACGTTGCCCAGCGAGTGCTGGGACGGGTTGATCACCAGCTGGGGCGGCTGGTGGAACTGGCCCAGGGTGCTGGTGTTCGTGGTGGTGCTGGAGGCGTAGGTGGCCATGACCTCGCGGGCGCGCTGCTCGGCGGCGCTGTGCGCCTTCTCCTGCACCTCGTAGTCGGTCTGGCCGCCGACGAGGTGCGTCAGCGCGCTGAGGATCTTGCCGGGGTCCTCGGCGGTGACCGGCACGGGCGCGGGCATGTCGGAGCGGGCCTTGCTGATGAAGTCGGCCTGCATCTCGGCGGACACGCGCATCACGTCGGCGCCGGTGCGGGCGTCGTCGGCCCAGGCCGCGAGCGGGTTCAGGCCGGCGCGCGCCGTGTCGGCGGCCTTGCCCTCCCACCTCGCGCCCGAGTTCATGACGCCCGTGTAGAGCTCGTTGTTGATCTCCACCAGGGCCGCCGAGACGCCTTGCCAGCGTTCCATCGAGGCGTGCGACGCCTTCGGCCCGGGCCCCGAGTTGATCTGCTTGTAGAGCTCCTCGTGGCTGTACCCGTTCCAGCGGTGTCCGTCGGGCATTGAAGATTCCCCTCGCTTCGCGACCGGCCGTGTTCCTGCGTCCTCAGCAGCCGCTTTGCTTCATCAAGCCGGTGGCGTCGTCGTCCATCGCCAGGTACTGCTGTTCGACCAGGGCCAGCGCGTCCATCGCGGACTTGAGCTGCCGCTGGTAGCTCGTCAGCGCGCCCAGCGCCGAGTCCCCTGAGTCGAAGGCGCGCTCGTTGAACTTCTCCGCCGCTTCCACGCTCACGCCGTCGCCTGCCCAGGGGCGCACCCTGACCTCGGTGACCGCGAGTTCGATCTGCTTGTCCAGTTTCGTCAGCGCGCTGGCGAAAGCACTGCGGAGACTGGGGATCGCCCCTGGCTCCACGGTGAGCGTGTGGGTAGTCAGGAACGCCTCGACGTCGGCACCACTAACCTCGGACGGCATCCCGGCCTCCTGCGTAACGTCGTTCTCGGTCAACACTCTAGCCATCTCGGTGGACCACCAGGGAGGGGCGGAACGGACTTCCCCCCGAGTGGGTCAGCGCTGTTCGAGCAAACCGCTCAACGCGGCCTCCGCGGCGCGCTGGGCCCCGGCGCACAACGTGTCCTGCGTGGCCCTCTTCTCGTTGCCGCCGTCCCGGAACATCACGTCCAGGAACTGCCCCTCGGCCACGTCCACCTCCACGTTGCACACGTCGTCCAGCCCCGGCGTGCGGATCACCATCGCCGGGAACCCGCCGATGGTGGTGAACTGAGGCTCCACCTGCGCGTTCTCGGACAACCACACCCCGACGCCCTCCACTGTGACGAGCGCGAGGCGCATCACGTTCCCGCTGATACCACTTCGGAACGAACACACCTTCGACTCCCCGAAGGTGGCGTCGACGTAGGCGTTGGGCGCGTGGTCGAGGCTGAGCTGGGCGCGCTGCTCCTCGCTGAGGACCGTGCACGGGTCGAGGCCGTCGAGCCTGACCTCCCGCGGCCGGGGCAGCTGGGACACGGTCGTGGTCGTCGTCGTGACCTCGGTCGGTTCAGCGGACGAGGACCCGTGGTCCGCCGTCGGATGGGTCAGCGTCGAGCAGCCGACCAGGGTCAGTGCAGGTAGGGCGAGCGCGAATGGCAGGAGACGCCGCATGGGCGTTTACCGTAGTGCCGCAGGGTGACGACCTGGTGTCGGCCGGGGTGACCGCAATCCTCACCGGAGCGGCCGGAAGGGGTTGCCGACCACGCGCTAGTCGGTGGCGAGCCGCGACCAGATCTGCAGGTCGTGGTGCTCGCCCTGGACCAACTGGGCGCCCCGCAGACGGCCCTCCAGGGTGAAGCCGGCCTTCTCCGCCACCCGCTGCGAAGGAGTATTTCCCACGGCCTGGCGGTAGCTGATCCGGTGCAGGCCGACGAAGCCGAACCCGAACCCGGTCACGGCGGTGGCCGCGTGCACGGCGATCCCGCGGCCCCGGTGCTCCGCCGCGGTCCAGCAGACCAGTTCGGCGGACCCGTTGTGCGGGTCGACGTCCTTCAGCGCGACCTCGCCGACCGGGTTGCCCAGGAGCTGGTCGCAGACCGCCCACGAGTAGCGCTGGTCGCTCTCCCACTGCCAGGCGCGGAACTCCACGTACTTCTTCGCGCCCGCCGCGTCCTCCACGAGCAGGCCGCCCTGCCAGCGGCGGATCTCCGGGTCGGCGAACGCCGCCACCAGCGCGCCGCCGTCGTCGATCCGGTCGTCCGCGCGCAACTGCCGCAGGTAGTACTCGCCCGCGTTGATCTCGACCGGTTCCACGGGGTCAGACTAACCGTTGTCGCTGGTGAAGCCGTCGTGCTCCTCGGCCAGCGCGTCGAGCCAGTCGCGCCGCGAGCCCGCCGGGAGGCCGTCCGGCGCGGTCAGGAGTTCCACGACCCAGTCCGCGGCCTCGGCGTCGTCCTCGCCCGCCAGGAGTTCCTTGTGCACGGCGGCGGGCGCCCAGCCGCGGTCGGCCAGGTCCTTCGCGATCCGCTCGGCGTCCTCGCGCTCGGGCAGCACCAGCAGCACCTCGTCCGCCACGACCGGCAGCACGACGCCGGGCGAGCCGTCCAGCAGTCCCCGTTCGCCCAACGCCTCGCGCAGCGCGGCCGTCGTCGGGGTGTGCACGCCGTCGATGCCGACCGCACTGGCCCCGGTGGCGTTCTCCGCGTTGTCGTCGCAGAACACCGTGCCGCCGGGCGAGTGCTGGAGCACCCGCAGCGCACGCCGGAACGCCTCGGGCGACGGCTTCGCCACGCCGATCCGCGCCGACGACACGACGGCGTCCACCTCGCGGTCCAGGCCGAGCAGCCGCAGGTCCTCGGGGAGCCTGCTGGTGGCGTTGGTGAGCAGCGCGACCCGGCAGCGCTTCCGGGCCTGGCGCACCAGGTCCAGCGCCTCGGCGACCACCTCGCCCGGCCGGGACCACTCGGCGACGGCCGCGGCGGCTCCGGGGACGGCGAGCCGGTCCACGACGGACGCCCGCCACACCTCGTCCGGCACCGCGCCGACCAGCGCGGGCGTGATCAGCTCCGGGGCGAAGCCCGCGCGGGCCAGCGCGCCGCGCGGCAGGCCGTGGGCGTCCTCGATCGGGGCGTCGGGTGGGAAGCGCCGCAGCACGCCGTCGAGGTCGAGCAGCAGCAGGGTCGGGGTGGTCAGCGCCGCCGCCCGCGATCGCGCCGGTGGTCGCGCCTGCCGTCGTCGCCGAGCACGCTGCCCGCGATGATCGCGATGGCGGGCACGATCAGGAAGATCAGCGGGTTCTTGATGGCGAAGAACAAGGCGACCGCCAGGAGACCGGCCAGCGGCACGGCGGCGCGCAGCAACCGGTGGGTGACCGGCGAGGCGGTGACGGGCCGCCGCACCACCTCCGAGGCGGCCGGCTGGGGTGCCGCGACCTGCCCGAACCGCGGGTGCGGCTGGGGCAGGTCGGCGAACAGCGCGAGCAGGTCGCCGCGGGTCTTGGCGGTCGTGACGAGTGCGGAGCGGTCGCCGTACTCGTCCAGTTCGAGCCGACCGGCGCTCATGTGCTCGCCGAGCGCCTTGAGGGCTTCTTCGCGTTCGGTGTCACCGATGCGGATGTCGGGCTCGCTCACACCGACGAATCTAGTCCTTCAGTTCGCACAGCACGGTTCCCTGCGTCACAGCGGATCCGGGTGTTGCGGACAGACCGGTCACCGTGCCCGCCTTGTGGGCCGTCACGGGGTTCTCCATCTTCATCGCCTCCAGGACGACGATCAGCTCGCCCGCCGCGACGACCTGGCCCTCCTCGACGGCGACCTTGACGATCGTGCCCTGCATCGGGGCCGTCACCGCGTCACCGGACGCCGCCGCGCCCGACCCGCCGGAACGCTTGCGGGGCTTGGCCTTCACCGCCGTCCGAGCAGCGCCGCCACCGCCGCCGAGCGAGAGGTCGCCGGGCAGCGACACCTCCAGCCGCCTGCCGCCGACCTCGACGACCACGGTCTGCCGCGGCTCGTCCTCGCCCGCCTCGGCGGGGTTGGTGAACGGCTCGATCCTGTTGTCGAACTCCGTCTCGATCCACCGGGTGTGGACGGTGAAGGCCTCCTCGGCGGTGAACGCCGGGTCGCGCAGGATCGCGCGGTGGAACGGCAGCACGGTCGCCATGCCGTCCACGACCATCTCGTCCAGCGCGCGCCGCGCCCGTTCGATCGCCTGCGCGCGGTCCTCGCCGGTGACGATCAGCTTGGCCAGCAGCGAGTCGAACTGCCCGCCGATGACGCTGCCGCTCTCCACCCCCGCGTCGACCCGCACGCCGGGACCGGAGGGGGCGGTGAACGTGGTCACGGTGCCGGGCGCGGGCAGGAAGCCGCGACCGGCGTCCTCGCCGTTGATCCGGAACTCGATGGAGTGCCCGCGGGGCGTCGGGTCCTCGGTGAAGCGGAGTGCCTCGCCCGCCGCGATGCGGAACTGCTCGCGCACCAGGTCGAGCCCGGAGGTCTCCTCGCTGACCGGGTGCTCGACCTGGAGCCGGGTGTTGACCTCCAGGAACGAGATCGTCCCGTCCACCGCGACCAGGTACTCGACCGTGCCCGCGCCGTAGTAGCCGGCCTCCTTGCAGATGGCCCGCGCGGAGGAGTGGATCGACGCGCGCTGCTCGTCGGTCAGGAACGGCGCCGGGGCCTCCTCGACGAGCTTCTGGTGCCGCCGCTGCAACGAGCAGTCGCGCGTGCCGACCACGACCACGTTGCCGTGCTGGTCGGCCAGCACCTGCGCCTCGACGTGGCGCGGCTTGTCCAGGTAGCGCTCCACGAAGCACTCGCCGCGGCCGAACGCCGAGACGGCCTCGCGCACCGCGCTGTCGAACAGCTCGGGGATCTCCTCCATCGTGCGGGCGACCTTCAACCCGCGCCCACCGCCGCCGAACGCGGCCTTGATGGCCACCGGCAGGCCGTGCTGCTCGGCGAAGGCGATGATCTCGTCCGGTCCGCCGACCGGGTCGTTCGTGCCGGGCACCAGCGGCGCGCCCGCTCGGGTCGCGATGTGCCGGGCCGTCACCTTGTCACCGAGGTCGCGGATGGCCTGCGGGCTCGGCCCGATCCAGGTCAGCCCGGCGTCGATGACCGCCTGGGCGAAGTCCGCGTTCTCCGACAGGAACCCGTAACCGGGGTGCACGGCGTCGGCCTCGGCGCGCTTGGCGACGTCCAGCAGCTTGTCGACCGACAGGTACGTCTCGCTCGACGTGCCGCCGTTGAGGGCGAACGCCTCGTCGGCCAGGCGTGCGAACGGCGCGTCGCGGTCCGGGTCCGCGTAGACCGCCACGCTGGCGAGCCCGGCGTCGCGGCACGCGCGGATCACCCGGACGGCGATCTCACCGCGGTTCGCGACGAGGACCTTGCGCAGTGCCACCACGTCATACCTCCCAGGCGACGACGACTCGGGGAACAACCAGCAGCTTAGTGACCCACCAGTAACCTCGTGACCGAGAGCATGCTCACTTTCCGGGAGAATCATCCTCCACCGGACGCTCCTCGGAGGGGGGACACGTGGCCCAGGTGCCCAGGTCGGTGCTGTTCGCGGCGGGCGCGGCGGTACTGGTGATCGTCGGCTGCCTGGTGACCGCGTACACCCTGAGGCCGCCGACGGCGCCCGGTCCGCGCGCCGGGGACTCGTCCTCGGCCGACGCGGGCCTGCGCTGCGGCACGACCGCGTGCCGCGCGGTGGTCACGTCGACCGTCGGCGAGGACGTGGTGGAGGTGCTGGTCGGCGAGGGCGGCGGCCGGATCAGGGTCACCGGTCCGGAGGGGCCGAACATCTTCGAGTCGACCGTGGTCGAGTCCGGTGGCCAGGTCGACGCGCAGTCGCTGGAGTGCGTGTCGGCGCAGGTCAGCGTGTGCCTGGTGCGGGGGAAGACCGGCGACGAACTGCTGGGCGAGGTGCTCGTCGGCCGCTCGGGCGCGTGGACCAGGGCCCAGGCGCGCTACCTCGCGACCGGCGGCTACCTGGCGCTGCACGACGTCGACGGCGACCAGGTCGCGGACGTCGTCGCCGTGCAGCGGCCGTGCGGCCCGACGGGCTGCGGGAAGTCCTACGCGCAGGTGTTCTCGTTCACCGGGGGCAAGTCGCTGCTCGGCTGCACCGCCGTCGTGAACGCCCTCGAAGAGCTGCCCGGATGGCCGGCGGTCGCACCGGCGGCCGCCGACCTCCGGGCGTGCGGGGCCTAGGCCGGGACCGGCTGACGAGCCGGCTCGGGCTCGGGCCCGGACAGCAGCGGCGGGGCGCTCGGTGTGTTGAGCACCTCGTCGTCCAGCAGGCCTTCGCCGCGCGCGACCAGCACCGGCACGGTGATCTGGCCCGCCACGTTCGTCGCGGTGCGCACCATGTCCAGGATCGGGTCGATCGCGTAGACCACGGCCACCCCGGTCGCGATGACCTCCGGCGGCAGGTTCACCGCGCCGAGCGTCAGCGTGAGCATGGTGAACCAGCCGGTCGTGCCCGCGGTGGCGATGGCGCCGAACACGGCCACGGCGACGATCAGCAGGTACTGGCCGATCCCGAGCTGGATGCCGAACAGGTTCGCGATGAAGATCGTGGCGATGGCCGGGTACACCGCGGCGCAACCGTCCATCTTGGTCGTGGTGCCCAGCGGCACGGCGAAGCTCGCGTAGTCCGAGTCGACGCCGAGGTTCGCGGCGGTCTGCCTGCTCAGCGGCAGCGTGGCACCGGACGAGCGGGACACGAACGCGAACTGGATCGCCGTCCACGCCTTCGCGAAGAACGTCACCGGGCTGACCTTGCCGACGAACTTCAGCAGCAGCGGGTACACCACGAACAGCACCAGCAGAGCGCCCGCGTAGACCGTCGCGATCAGCGAGAACAGCGGCTTCACGAAGCTGTTGCCGTAGGTCGCGAACGCCGAGCCGATGAGGCCGAACACGCCGAGCGGGGCGAGCAGGATGATCCAGCCGACGACCTTCTGGATCAGGTCGAACGCCGAGCGGGTCAACGCGACGAACGGGGCGGCGCGGTCGCCGATCGCGTACGCGGCGAAGCCGATCAGCAGCGAGATGAACACCACCTGGAGCACCTGGCCCTCGGTGAACGCGCTGAACAGGTTCGACGGCACGAGGCTGTCGAAGAACGCGCTCCACGAGCCGGTGTCGCGGGTGGCGAGCTTCTTCAGCGCCGACTCGGACGGCGTGACCTGCACACCGCTGCCGGGCTTGAAGACCACCCCGATGGCCAGGCCGATGAGGACCGCGATCAACGAGGTGGTCGCGAACCACAGCAAAGTCTTGCCGCCGAGGCGGGCCGCGGTGCGGGAGCCGCCGAGCCTGCGGAGGCTGGTGATGCCGACGACGATCGCGGTGAAGACGAGCGGGATGACCGTGAGCTGGAGCAGGTCGGTGAAGACGCCACCGATCTTGGACAGGGTGGTCACGAGCCAGGTCTGGCCGGTCTGCTTGGCCAGGAACCCGGTGAGGGCGCCGAGCACGAGCCCGGCGAGGACGGTGAGGCCGAAGACCTTCGGCTTGGTGTACGTGCGGATGAACGACACATCTGCTCCGAGGTGTGCGCAGGGGCGGGGTGACGGGGGCGTTCCCCGGTCAGCCCGTGCTCTTCCTGCGACCCAGGTCGATGTGCCGGCGACGCGTCAACAACTCGTTCATCTCAGCTCCCCCAACGTCGTGAGCGTGGGTCGAGCTTCCCGAAAACCGCTGGTTGTGACCAGGGCTACCACATGTCGGACACCCGAACGCCGATCTCGGCGAACAGGCGGCGGGTCAGCGGCAGGCTGATTCCGATGACGCTCGACGGATCGCCGTCGATGCCGTCGACGAACCAGCCGCCCAGACCGTCCAGCGTGAACGCGCCCGCGACCTGCAACGGCTCGCCCGTCCCGAGGTACGCCTCCAGGTCGGCCTCGTCCGGACGGCCGAAGCGGACGGTCGTCGGCTCGCTGCCCGCGCCGCGCGCGACCACCTCGCCGCCCCGCAGCCGCAGCACCGCGTGGCCGGTGAGCAGCGTGCCGGACGTGCCCGCCATCCGCCGCCACCGGTCGCGGGCCTTCTCGACCGTGCCCGGCTTGCCCTCCAGGGTGCCGTCGGCGGTCAGCAGCATCGAGTCGCAGCCCACCACCACGGAATCCGGGAACTCCTCCGCCACCAGCGGCAGCACCGCTTCCGCCTTGGCCACGGCCAACGCCGCCACCACCTCGGCGGGCTTGGGGTCGACCAGCGCGGCGGCCACCGCGTCCTCGTCCACACCGGACACCCGCACCACGGGCTCGATCCCCGCTCCGCGCAGCACGGACAGACGGGCGGGGGAGGCCGAAGCCAGCACTAGGCGCACCTGATCAGCCTAGTGCCGGCTCCGAGGGCTCATCCCGCCTGCTTCACCGGGACCTTGTCCCGCACCGGGGCGACCAGGACGGGCCTGCGCATCGCCAGCGTGCAGGCGGTGCCGACGAGCAGCACGGCCACCAGCATCCACATCGTGTCGCCCGCGGCGTCGGTGAACGCCAGCGGGTAGTTGCCGCGGGTGTCGGCGAGGTGCGTGTCCAGGCGGGCCTGGAGCAGCACGCCGACGGCGGCGCTGCCCAGCACCGACCCGATCTGGCGCGAGGTGTTGAAGATGCCCGAGCCCGCGCCCATCAGCTTCCGGTCGACACCGCGGGTGGAGATGTTCGCCAGCGGCGCGAACACCATGCCGAGACCCGCGCCGCACACCAGCAGTTCCGGGATCAGCTCCCAGCTCGCGATGCCCGGCTCCAGCCGCCACGACAGCAGCGCGATGCCGATCGCCAGCAGCGCGAACCCCGTGGCGGGCAGGAAACGCGCCCACGGGCGGTCCGACAGCTTGCCGGAGATCGCGCTGAACGTGCCGGACAGCAACGACATCGGCGCGGTCAGCAGACCCGACTCCACGGCGGACAGGCCGAGCACCGACTGGATGTAGATGATCAGCGGCAGGAACAGGCCCGTCACGCCGAAGCCGATGACGACGTTGGCCGCGTTGCCCAGCGAGAAGTTGCGGTTCGAGAAGATCCGCAGCGGCAGCAGCGGCTCCTTCTTGTTCACCGCCTGCCACACCACGAACGCGATGAGCAGCACCAC
>DATMCA010001022.1:0-4310 GCA_035559015.1 Umezawaea sp.
CCGCGCGGATCGCCGTCGTCGACCCGGCCCGCTACCCCAACGTCGCCCGCGTAGGCGACGACCTGCTGTCCGGCGACGGCGGGTCCCGATCGGCGTGGGCGTTCGACGTCCTCCTCGACGGGATCCTCGCCGTGCGCTCCCCCTCGGCCTAGCGGTTCCCCGGCCGCTGATCGCGGTCCGAGGTGAGGACGACCTACTCCTGATCTTCTCCGGGCCCGAACGATGGCTCCGACGAACATGTTCGTCACAAACTTGTACCGGACGAACATGTTCGCTAACTTCGACCGGGGCGGGTTCACGGGAATCGACCGGCTGATCCCGTTCGCCATCACCGGAGGAGAGAAGGAAGTCGATGAGCGGAACCACTGGCCGGACGGCGCTCCCCGCGGTCCTCGTGTTCGCGGGAACGCTGCTGTCGCTGGTCGGCTGGAGTTGGGACGTGCAGTGGCACTCCGACGTCGGGCCCGACACGTTCTTCACGTTGCCGCACCTGTTCCTCTACGCGGGGAGCGCGCTGTGCGGGGTCACCGCACTCGCCGTCGTGCTGCGCACCACCTCGGCGCAGCGGGCGGGCAGGGACGTGGACCCCGCCGTCGGCGGCCGGTCCGTCCGGGTGTTCGGCGGCCGGTTCACCGCGCCCGTCGCCTACCTGGTGACCGGGACGGCCGCGGCCACGTTCCTGTTCTACGGGCTGTGGGACCAGTGGTGGCACGGCCTCTACGGCTTCGACGCCACGCTGAACTCCCCACCCCACGTCGGTCTGCTGCTCGGCAACGTCGCCACCATCATCGGTTCGACGATGGCGTTCACCGCGATGCGCGACCAGCGGTGGGGCCGGATCGGCGTGGTCGTCTCCCTCGGTGTGCTGGTGTCCTTCCTCCCCATACCGGCGGACGTGTTCCAGCAGGTCGAGGGACCGGTCGACTGGGGTGCCGTGTGCCTGGCGTGCCTGACGGCGCTGCTGCTGCTCATGGCGGCGGCGTTCTTCCGCCGTCCGGGCCCAGCGCTGCTGGTCGCGGTGTCGGTGGCCGTCGTGCAGGGCGCGCTGTGGCTGTTCACGCCGTGGGCGACCGAGGTCTACGCGGACGCGACGGGGTTGCCGATGCGCGAGTTCCCGGCCCCCGCGCCGGTCATGCCGAGCTGGATCCCGATGAGCGTGGTCGTGGCGGCACTGGTGATCGAGGCCGGACTGGCGCTCGCCCGTGCCCGGCACTGGCCCGCCCGCGTGGCCACAGCGCTCTGCGGTGCTCTCGCCGCCACCGTCCTCGCCGCACTCGTCCCCCTGCAACGGGCGCTGCTCTTCGACTTCCCGCTGCCGCCGTTCGCGGACGTCGTCCTGTACCTCGTGCCCGGTTGCGTGGCGGCGCTCGCGTTCGGGGCGCTCGCCGGGATCGTGGCGTGGCGCTTCGGACTGGTGCTGCGCCAACTCGACCGGCCTTCGTCGACCACCACCGCGTTGGGAGCCACCGCGTGAAGCGCGCCCTGGTCGCCGTGCTCTCCGCAGCCGCCCTGCTCCTCCTGGGCGCGCCTCCGTCGTGGGCCTACGAACCCGTCACGATCGTGCACACCGAGCGGGTGCAAGCCGGTCCGTACGGCATCACGGTCGGCTTCAGCCGGTGGCCGGTGCGGGCCATGCAGTCACTCGACTTCACGTTCACCCCGGACGGCGGGCGTGAGGGCAAGTCCGGCGTGGTCGAGGCGTCGCTGCCGGACGGGGTTGCGGGCGAGCAGTGGCCGCTGGCCCGCCATCCCCGCCAACCCGAGGTCTGGGGGTTGGACATCCAGGCGCTCGGCGCCGACGGCCGGTGGACTTTCCGGTTCACCGTCGACGGCCCGGACGGGCAGGGCGTGGGCGAGCTGGCGGATGTCGCCGTCCTCGCCCAACCCGGTCCCCCGCTCGCGCTCAGCTGGTCCGTCACCGGGATCCCGCTGCTCGCGCTGGTCGGCTTCCTCGCCGTCGCGTGGCGTCGTGTCCGCGTCCCAGAGCAGCAGCTCACCACGGTGTGACCGGGCCGTTCAGGCCGCCGTCCGGCCGAAGCCGCCGCGGAAGTAGGCCAGCGGTTCGGTCGACCTACCGCTCGCCGCCATCACCTCGGCCACGAAGATGGTGTGCGTGCCCGCTTCGAGCTGGTCCACCACGCGGCAGGCCAGCCAGCCCAGCACGTCGGGCAGGACCGGAACGCCCAGGGGGTTGTCCCGGTCCACGGCGAGGCCGTCGAACTTGTCGGCGTGCCGGGAGGCGAAGCGCTGGGCCAGGTCCTCCTGGTCGGCGGCGAGGATGTTGACGCCGAAACCGCCGCTGCTCCTGATGGCGCGCGAGGTGCGGGCGGTTCGGTTGACGCACACCAGCAGCGTCGGCGGATCGAGCGACACGGACGTGATCGCGCTGAGCGCCATGCCCTGGTCGTGACCGGCGTCCGAGGCCGTCACGACCGTCACCCCGGTCAGGAAACCACCGATCACGTGGCGGTACAGGTCCTTGTCGACAACGGTGCCGTTCACGGCTTCTCCTCGCGGTTCACGACGGCCGGACCCGCGTACCGGCCTGTGCGCCACAGTCAAGCCCGCGACGGCCGCACCGGTCTTGCTCCACGAGCGCAAGGTCGCGGTAGCGCTTCGCGGTGGTGGACCAGTGCCGGTGTCGCGGATCCGGGGACCCGCGACACCGGCACGAGGCGGCCGTACTCCTGATCCGGTCAGAAGTAGGGGGTCCAGCCGCCGCCGTGGGTGACGGCCGCGGCGAACCTGTTGCCACCGCGACCGTTCCACGTGTACAAGGTGCCGCCCTGGACCGCACCGATGTCGGTGAAGCCGTCGCTGTTGATGTCGCCCAAGGTCATGAGCGTGGCGGCGTAACCGGACCAGCCCGGCCCGGTGACGACGTCCGCGGCGAAGCCGTTGCCGCCACGGCCGTTCCAGATGTGCAGCTCACCGTCCTTCACCGCAGCCAGGTCGCCGATCCCGTCGGCGTTGAAGTCACCACCGATCGGACGGCTGTACGCCGACCACCCGGCACCGATGGGATCCGCGGCAGCGAAGTTGTTGGCACCACGACCGTTCCAGATCGTCAACGTGCCCCCGTTCACCGCCCCGATGTCGTCGTGACCATCACCGTCGACATCACCGAGGCCCACGAGCGTGGCCGCGTAGGGCGACCAACCGGGACCGGTGACGACGTCGGCGGCGAAGTTGTTGCTACCGCGACCGTTCCAGATGTGCAGCTCGCCATCCTTCACCGCCGCGAGGTCACCGATCCCGTCGGCGTTGAAGTCACCGGCGACCGGACGGCTGTACGCCGACCACCCGGCACCAACCGGATCAGCCGCCGCGAAGTTGTTGCTGCCACGACCGTTCCAGATCGTCAACGTCCCGGTAGCGGCCGAGAAGATGTCGCCGACACCGTCCTTGTCGAAGTCCCCGCCGCCCGAACCGCCCGCTTGCCACAGGGCGTCGACGATCTTCTGCGCGTCCCCGGCCTGGGGCTGGTAGCGCTCCGGAAAGGCGGAGACCTGGACCTCCTGGCACACCTCGCCGATCGGCGCGGAGGTCCAGCCGTTGTTCGGGTACTCGCTGATCATCTTGTTGAGGAAGGCGTTGGTGGCCCACACGGGGTTGAGCCGGTTCGCCGCGCTGCCCCACCCCGCGCGCTGCTGGAACAGGCCAAGGCTGTCGTGGTCGAGCTCCTCGTCGATGTTCTGGAGGGACGTCTCGACGATCACGGTGGTGATCGCGATGACCGCCGCCCTGGAACTCAGGCCGCGATCACGGACGGCGGCGACGACCACACGGGCGCACGAGACGCGGTACGCCGTCATGGCGCCCCGCAACTTCGCCGTCAGGGTGGAGTTCAACCGCGAGGCCAGGGCCGTGTCCCTGCCGGTGGTGCCCGACGGGTCGCACGGATCGGTGCTGACGGCGGCGGTGACGTCACCGCTGGGCCGTCCCGCGGCGTGGGCCGCGGAGGAGAGCGCGATGATCGCCACGACGGCCATCGCCGCCGTCATCGCGCGACGGGCTGCTGTTCTGGACACTGTTCGACGCTCCAAGGTCGTTCGGGCGGGGGTGGTCAGAAGTAGGGGGTCCAGCCGCCGCCGTGGGTGACGGCTGAGCTGAACTTGTTGCCACCGCGGCCGTTCCAGGTGTACAAGGTGCCGCCCTGGACGGCGCCGATGTCGGTGAAGCCGTCGCTGTTGATGTCGCCCAAGGTCATGAGCGTGGCGGCGTAGCCGGACCAGCCCGGCCCGGTGACGACGTCCGCGGCGAAGCCGTTGCCGCCACGGCCGTTCCAGATGTGCAGCTCACCGTCCTTC
>DATMCA010001023.1:0-4043 GCA_035559015.1 Umezawaea sp.
CTCCCGAAACCCCTCCAACAACCAGGACTCCTGCTCAGCCCCCAAAATAGTCCTCCCGGGATCCAACCTCTCATCACAAACCTTGATCCCATCCCCACAAGCCTGATCATCCCGGTACTGCCGCGTATCCAGCATGTGAAACGTCGCCAACTCCCCCCACTTCACCCGCCGGTACAACCGCAACCCCACCCCCCGAGGCACCTCCCGAATCGGCATGTTCTCGTAGTACGCCTGAAAAGCCGCCATCCTCCGAGCCAAAAAATCCGGCTGCGGCTTCTCCGGCTTCGAATACACCAACCCGGCCCAGTTGTCGTCCACCTCGTGGTCGTCCCACACCACCGACCAAGGCGCCACCGCATGCGCCGCCTGAAGATCCGCATCCGACTTGTACTGCGCATACCTCTGCCGGTAATTCGCCAACGTCACCGTTCGAGGCCCCTCCACCCCCCGCACGTTCCCATTAGGGGCTACGTGCACCCCCGACTCGTACTCGTACTGGTAATCCCCCAGGTGCAACACCAGTTCCGGCTCATCCTCGGCCAACCGCCGATAAGCCGTGAAGTACCCGTGCTCGTACTGCGCACACGACGCGAACGCCATCGTCAACGGCGTACCAACCGTCCACGGCGCAGGCGCCGTCCGAGTCCGGCCGGTGCGCGACACGTGACCACCGGTCGCGAACCGGTAGAAGTACTCGCGACCGGGCTCCAACCCGACCACGTCCACGTGAAGGCTGTGGCCCAACTCCGGCCGCGCCCACTCCGTACCGCGCCGGACGACCGCCCGGAACCGCTCGTCGCGCGCCAGCTCCCACGCCACCTCCACCGCCCGGGACGGCATCCCGCCCATGCCGTCCTCCGCCAGCGGCACAGGAGCGAGGCGGGTCCACAGGAGGACGCTGTCGGGCGTCGGATCACCCGAGGCGACACCGAGCGTGAACGGGTCCATCAGGCGCGACGACCCGGCGCTCAGAGCCGTCAGGGCCAAACCGCCGACGAGCAGGGCGCGGCGCGTCACGGGGCTCATGCCCTCAATACGGTTCAACCGGCTCGGCGGTTCGGTCGGGGTGGTGTGAACTGAACCGCCACGGACGGCCGTGGCCTCGTTGTACGGTGGTGGCACCGACCAGTGTCGATCTTCTTGGGGTGAGTTGCGTGGTCGACCGGCAAGCGCGGTTGCAGAGCATGATGAAGTCCTTCCAGGAGCAGGCGGGCAAGGCCGCCGAGCTCCAGCAGGTGATGAAGGACCTGCGGGGGACGGGCAGGAACCGGGACGGGTCCGTCACCGTGACGACCGCGCCGTCCGGGGCGGTGCTGGGGCTCCAGCTCCTGCCCGGCGCGATGGACCGGTCGCACGTGGCGTTGCAGCAGGAGATCCTCGACGCGATCCGGATGGCCACGCAGAACGCCGCGCAGCAGCTCGACGCCGCTGTCGCGCCGATCCTGGGCGACCGGCTGGCGGAGTTCAAGCAGGGCATGGCGGCCTCCGGGGTCGAGCCGATGATGCCCGCGGCCGCACCCGCTCCGGCCGCACCACCTCAGGGGAACCGTCCGCCGAAGATCGACGTCGGAGACGACGAACCGCCAAACTCGTTCTTGTCCTAGGGGGACGCACGTGACTTTCCAGGTGATGCCGGAGGCGCTGACCGCCTTCGCACGGGGGAGCGACAGCCTGGCCGAGAAGTTCGGTGCGCTGGCAGGCCTGCTGGAGCAGGCGCGGGTGGACGACCAGTGCTTCGGGCCCATCGGGGACGCGGTCGGGCTGAGCAGCGGGTACTTCTCCAGCCTCGACGAGTGCCGGACGCTGGCGAACGACGCCAAGACCTTCCTGAAGCAGACCGGCGAGCAGCTCGACGCGAGCTTCGAGGTGTACCGCGGGATCGATACCGGTGTGGCCGACGCGTTCGGCCAGATCGGCGGCGGCAAGTGAGCGCGCCGGGGACGTTCGCCGACCTCAACGACGGCGACCAGAAGAACTGGTTCGAGCAGGCCGCGGGCCGTGGCAGCTCCGGTGTCGGCGCGCTGCAGGACCTCGCCGACGCCACGAGCGCGCCGCAGATGACCGCGGCCACGATCTCGGGCCGGATGGAGTTGTTGCAGACGTTGGCCAGCCCCGGCCAGGCGCTGATGGACAACGGGCTCGGCTTCCTGGTGTCCATCGTGCTGAGCCCGCTGATCGAACTCGCCGAGTGGGCGATCGGCGACCCCGAGCAGATGCGCGCGACCGGCGAGGGCTGGGAAGAGGTCGCCCAGTGGCTCGACGGGGTCGCCGAGTCCGAGGCGAAGCGCGGCGAGGCCACGGCCGGGCTGTGGGTCGGCGCGGCCGGTGACGCGTTCCGCAACCAGATCACCGAGTTCAGCGGCGGTGTGTCCGCGCTGGCGGAGGACGTCCGGGGGCTGAAGCAGACCCTGGACATGATCGCCGAGCTGTTCGACATGTTCGTCGAGTTCGTGATCCAGATCCTCACCGAGCTGATCATCGGCCTGATCGTCCAGTGGCTCGCGGCGCTGGCCGCGTCGTGGATCACCGCCGGTGGCTCGGTCGCCGCCGCGGGCGCGACGACGACCGTGCAGGTGGGCAGCACGGGCATGCGCATCACCATGCGGGTGTCGAAGTTGCAGATGGAGCTGTTCAAGCTGGTGCAGAAGCTGGAGAAGCTGCTGGAACGCGTCGTGCGCGGCCCGCTGCGGCAGGTCATCCAGCGGATGAACGGCTTGCGCGGCGGCAACATGGCGCAGCAGTTCGCGGGCAGGCAGCTCGGCTCGAACCCGCTGGTCAACATCGTGACCAGGGCGGACGGCACGACGCTCGCCTCGACCACGGCGAACCGGTTCATGCAGGGCGTGACGGGCGAGGGCGCGCTGGCGGGCAACATCGCCCAGACCGTGCTGACCGGCGCGCTCGGCGGGCAGACCAGGGTCGGCGGCGCGGTCTTCAGCGCCGGGGTCGACACCGCGGTGGACGGCGGGATCAAGTTCGGCGCGGAGGCGGCGGACCAGGCCGCGCGCAACGCACCGTCCGAAGAGGAGCGTCGAGCCGCGCAGGACCGCGGGTTCGACTGGTGACGCCCAAGCTCGACGGCGTCCTCGCGCTGCGGACGTCCTGGTGCCAACCCGACGAGGACGTGCTGGTGTGCGCGTCGAGCGGTCGGGTGGGCCTCGGGTTCGACGTCGCCGGGCTGGACTGGTTCGGCAAACCCGAACGCGGTCTTGGTGGGAAGGCGCTGCGGGCGCTGGGAACGGCTACCATCGCCGCCGCGGCGGGCGGGCCTCGTGACCAGGGGCAGTCGGCACCGTCGCTCGTGGTGTTCGGCTCCGGGTCGGTGTTCGCGGACCTGCCCGACACCACCGCGCTGTGGTGCGTGCTGACCCCGCGGCGGTTGGCGTGGGTGAGGGTCGTCGAGGACGAACCGGAGCCCGAGGCGGAGGGGTCGTTCTTCGCCCAGGTGAAGGGTTTCGCCAAGAACGCGCGGGACTCGTTGGCGGGCAAGAGCCCCTATCCGGCCCATCGTCCGATCGAGACGGTCGACCTCGCGCCGGTCGTCGAAGCACCGCGCGGGATGATCGCGTCGGTCACCACGGTGGAGCGCAAGCTGCCGTACGACTACTCGACGCGGACCGTGCACGTCCTGCGGGTGGCGCTGGCGGACGGGTCGGGTGTGGAGTTCGTGGCCGGGCACGAGCCCGAGCAGGCGCGTCGGCTGCTCGACATGGCCAACGGCCAGAGGTAGGGGACCGGTGCCGAGGAGCAGGACGAAGCTCGCCGAGATCGCGCAGAAGAACTGGTGCGCGACCGGTGAGCAGATCGTGTGGGCGGTCAACGCCCAGGGCCACGTCGGGTCCGCGGGCGGAGCGCCGCACGTGCCCCGAGGACAGGTGCCCGCCGTCGCGGTACCGGAGCCGGAGTGGCCGTTGCCGGCGGAAGCCGTGGGCTCCGGCCGGTTCCGGCGGGACGAGTGGGTGCACGACCCGGCGCTGTGGGGCTGGGCCTCGGGTTCCGGGACCGCGGCCGCCTGGGCGGACCTGTTCGCGGTGGGACGGGAC
>DATMCA010001024.1:0-8839 GCA_035559015.1 Umezawaea sp.
CCGGGACCCCGCGCCGAACAGGCCCTCGCCCAGGACGGCGGACCGCAGCTCCCAGTCCGAGGCGGTCGGCCGGTCCACGTCCTCCGGCCGCAGGCGGAAGCGGTCCGCGATGGCCCGGACGTCCTCGTCGGGCCGCAGGTAGAGGCTCCCCTCGTCGAGGTTGGTCCCGATGAGCAGGTCCACCCCGCCGCGCACGACCTCCGCGGGCTGCCGGTCGAGGACCAGCCCGAACGGCGTGATGCCGCCGAGCGGGTCGTGGTGGGTCGGCGTCCGGAGGTCCAGCCCCGCCAACGCCGGGATGACGTCGACCAACCGCTGGTCGGACACCTCGGCCAGCGCCGCGGCGGTGGGGTCGAACCCGAGTTCCCGGCCCACGGCCTTGGTGACGACCAACGCCTGTTCCGGGGTGAACGCGCCCGTCCCGCTGCCGCTCTGCATGATCGCCCGGCGCACCAGGCCCTCGGCCTCTGGGAGGGCGAGGACGCCGCCGACGATGGTGGCCCCGGCGGACTGGCCCGCCAGCGTCACGGCGTCCGGGTCGCCGCCGAAGCGCTCGACGTTGTCCCGCACCCAGCGCAGGGCCGCGAGGACGTCGAGCACCCCGCGGTTGTCGGGCGCGTCGGGCAGGTGCAGGAAGCCGTGGACGCCGAGGCGGTACTCCACGGTCACCAGCACGACGCCGTCACGGGCGAAGGCCTTCCCGTCGTACAGGTCCGCGCTCGCCGACCCGGCGACGAAACCGCCCCCGTGCACGAACACCACCACCGGGGCGAGCGGCCCCGCCACGTCGGGCGTGTGGACGTTCAGCACGAGGTGGTCGTCGCCCTCGCGCCAGCCCGGCGCGAAGTACGGCGACAGGTCCAGGCCCGCGAACCCGCCCCGGACGGGCTGGGGCGCGGTCGGCCCGTGCCGGGTCGCGTCCCGGACGTCCGTCCACGGTTCGTGCGGACGCGGCGCGGCGAACCGCGCCCCGCCGACCGGAGGAGCCGCGTACGGCACGCCGAGGAACACCGTGCCGTGCTCGACCTCCCGCCCTCGCACCGGGCCGGATCCACTGTGGACGGTGGTCACAGCACGCCGTACCGGGAGAACGGGGCCCACGCCGAGATGGCGAACGCGGAGCCGCGGTGCTCGACGCGCACCGCGCTGTGGCCGCTGAAGTGCGCGGGCAGCACGAGCGCGTCGTGGTCCGCCGCCCAGGCGAGCAGCTTCCGCCGGGTCTTGCGCGACTCGACGGCGTCCTCGCAGAAGCAGCTGTTGTGGTCGGGTTCGGCCACCTGCAACGGGGTGTGCACCAGGTCGCCCGCGAACAGGGCCCGCTCGGTCTCCGAGAGCAGCTTGACCACGCTGGATCCGGGCGTGTGGCCGGGTGCGGCCTCCAGGGTGAGGTTCGCGTCGATCCGGTGCTCGCCCTCCCACAGCACCACCTGGCCGTTGGCGTGCACGGGCGCGACGCTGTCCTCGAACACGTTCTCGTTGACACCACCCGCGACGGCGGAGTTGGTGGCGGGGTTCCAGAACTCGAAGTCCGCCTTCGGCACCAGGTAGGTGGCGTTGGGGAACGTGGGCTCCCACTCCCCGTCGCGCAGCCGGGTGTTCCAGCCGACGTGGTCGACGTGCAGGTGCGTGTTCACCACGACGTCCACGTCCTCCGGCAGCACCCCCTCCCGCTCCAGGTTCCCGAGGTAGTCCAGGCCCAGGTGGTCCCACCCGGCGACGGCGGGCCGCGACTTGTCGTTGCCGACACCGGTGTCGACCAGGATCGTCCGGCCCTCGCTGCGCAGCAGCCACGTCTGCATCGCCACCTGCACCACGTTGTCCTCGGGGTTCAGGTGGTCCGGCACGAGCAGGTCCCGCTGCTCCAGCCAGGCCCGCTCGGGCGAGCCGGGGAAGAACTGGTCCGGCGTCATGCCAACCGGCCCGTGCATCTCCTCCACGCGCGTCACGGTGACGTCGCCCAACTTGATCTCGTCCACTGTCCACCCTCCGGGAAGTCGTTCGGTCACAACGAATCCTGGGGCCGTGGACCACTCCCAACCACACCCTGCGGGGGTTGGGCACGGCGGGGTGCGGAACACCCGGCCCCGCCGTGTCGCGACCGGGCGGCACCGATTCCCGGCTCACCCGCCGGATCGCGGGATCTCCGCCTCGACGAACTCGCGGAAGCTCCGTGCCGGACGACCGGTCATCCTCTCGACCACGTCCGTGACGCGGTCCTCGGCCCCGCCCCGGATCTCCTCGTCCAACCCGGCGAGGAACGCCGCGAACTCGGCGGGCATGCCCGCGTCCGCGAGGTGCCGGGTGTAGTCCTCCGTGGAGAGCGATCGGTGGCGCACGGTCGTCCCGGTCCACTCCCCGATGATCTCGGCGGCCTCCGCGTAGCTGACCGCCGCGGGACCGGTCAGCACGTGGTCGGTGTCGTGCGGGACCTCGTCGGTCAACGCGTGCCCGGCGACGGCGGCGATGTCCCCCGCGTCGACGAACGCGACCCTGGCGTCACCGGTGGCGCTGAGGATCTCGCCGGCGCGCACGCCCGCCGCCGCGGCGTGCTCCCCGGTGAAGTTCTGCATGAACCACGACGGCCGCAGCACCGTCCACTCCGGCATCGTGGCGCGGACGAGTCCGTGCAGCGCCCCGAGCGGGGGTGCCCCTTCCTCCATCGCCGACGAACTGAGCAGCACCACCCGCCGAACCCCCAGCGCCAGTGCCTCGGCGAGGAACGGCTCGACCACCGGCACCGGGTCGACCACCCCGATGGGCGCGACCAGGTAGACGGCCGACGCGCCCCGCAGCGCGGGTCCGTGGCTCTCCCGGTCGGCCCAGTCGAACCGGACCTGCCCGGCCTCCCGCGGCACCCGTGTGGCCCGCCGGACCGGAACACCCCGGCCGTGCAGGAAGTCGGCGACCCGCGAACCGGTCGTGCCGGTCGCCCCGATGACCAGGACGTCAGGCATTCGCGCTCCCGGAGAGCGCGCTGCCCGCGGCACCGGTGCCGCTCATGACGTCGGCGGCCGCGGCCGGGCTCCAGTAGTCGCGGTAGCGCCGGATCTCGCCGTCCCGCACGGTGATCACCGCGATGTACCGCATCTCGTACGGCTTCGCCGTGGGCACCACGACCCCGGTGACGGTGAACTCCACGACCACCACCTCCGGGTCGGCGGTCCGGTGGACGACGAGTTCGGGCATCTCCCGCACGTCGAGCAGGTCGGGGTATCCGCGCAGGTACTCCTGGACGGCCGCGCGGCCGTCCAGCCGCCGCGGCGCGCCGGGCTGGGCGAACGGGAACTCCAGCACGCCGTCCTCCGCCCACAGCGCGGCGAACGCGGCCATGTCCCCCTTCAGCAGCAGGTCCGTGGCGTGGACGACGAGTTCCTCGGGCTTCATGGCGGATATCTCCTAGATAGGACGAGACGGTAGCGTCCCGACCAACCTAGCACAGGACGGGACCGTCTCGTCGCTACACTCGCCCGATGACCCGCCGCGCACCGACCGGGGCAGCCCTGCTGCAACCCGCCGTCACCAAGGCCATCACCGACGCCGTGCTGGCGGAGTGGGCCGAACACGGCTACGCCAGGCTGTCGATGGAGGCCGTCGCCAAACAGGCGGGCGTGGGCAAGAGCGCCCTCTACCGGCGCTGGCCGTCGAAGCAGGAGATGGCGATGGCGGTGATCGCCGACTTCAGCGTCGCCCGCGCGGTCACCCCGGACACCGGCTCGCTGCGCGGGGACCTGCGCGAGGCGCTGGACGCCCTGCACTCCTGGCTGACCGACCCCGCCTTCTCGAAGATCCTGCCGGACCTGGTGGCCGAGACCGCCCGGAACCCGGAGCTGTGCGCCTTCGTCAAGGACATGATCGGCACCCCGAGGCGCGAGCACTCGGCGGTGATGCTGCGCCGGGCGGCGGAACGCGGCGAACTGCGCCCGGACGTCGACCTGGAACTGGTGCAGGACCTCATCGCCGCCCCGCTCTACTGGCGCCTGAGCGTCCGGGGCTTCGAGGTGGAACCGGGCTACCTGGACGACCTCACCGACCTGATCCTCCGGTCGATCGCCACCCGGTGAGCACCGCGGGCGGCCCTACAACCACCTGTTGCGCTTGAACATCCGGTGCAGCACGAAGCACCCGACGGCGACGAACCCGAGCACGCCGTAGTACCCGTACTCCCACCGCAACTCCGGCATGTGCTTGAAGTTCATCCCGTACAACCCGAACACCATCGTCGGCAGCGCCACGATCGCCGCCCAGGACGTGATCTTCCGGACGTCGTCGTTCTGCCGCAACGTGATCTTCGCCAGGGTCGCGTACAGCAGGCCCGTCAGCAGCAGGTCGAACGACCCGATCCGCTCGGACACCGCGGCGAGCCGGTCGAGCAGGTCCCGGAACCCCTCCCGGACCTCCCCGTGCACCTCGGGGCTCTCCACCACCCCGCGCAGCACGACGGCGAGCGGCGTCACCGACCGGCTCAACTCCACGATCTCGCGCTTCATCAGGTACATCTGCTCGGCGCCGACGGGATTGCCCGGAGCGAACACCAGGGCCTCGATCGCGTCGATGTCCCCCTCGAACGCCTCCGTCACGTCGAGGTGGCTGGTCACCACGTGGTCCGCGATGGCGTGCAGCACCGCCGAGGGCCCGAGCGCGAGCCGTTCCGGCGCCGCCTCCAGCTCCTCCCGCAGCCCGCTGAGGCTGGAGTGCGCCCCGTGCCGGACCGTGACGATGAAGTCCGCCCCGAGGAACGCCAACACCTCGCCGGTCTCCACGATCTCCCCGGCGCCGCCGGGCGACGGGTGGGCGACGTGCCGGGCCGTCTTGAGCACCAGGAACGTGACGTCCCCGTACCGCGCCACCTTCGGCCGCAGGTACCCGCTCACCGCGTCGCGCAGCGACCGGGCGGGCAGCCCGAAGGTCTCGGCGACGGGACGCACCTGCTCGACCGAGGGTTCGAGCAAACCGAGCCACACGAACCCCGTGCCCCGTTCGCGCACCTCGGCCAAGGCGGTCTCGTGGGTCCACTCCCCCGCCAACCGCTGCCCGCCCACGTACACGGCGCACCCGACCACGGCGTCGCGCACCGAAGCCGAGACCCGTTGGTCGCCCTCCGGCGAAGCACTCATCGAAGCGGTCCTCCTCATCGCGGCCGAGATGCCGACCGCCATCCCACCGCACGGCCACTTCCGCGACTCCGACACCCCTCCGCGCGACCGGCCCGCGGACCACTCCCTGTGGAAGACTCCGACCATGTCGTCCATCCCCGAACGGATCGCCGCCGACCTCGAACAGGAGATCCTGGAGCGGCGGCTCGACTCGGGCGCCCGCTTCGCCCTCCGCACCGAACTGATCGAGCGCTTCGGCGTCAGCGCCAACGCGATGAACGAGGCGCTGCGCATCCTGCGGGAACGCGACGTGGTCCAGGTGAAACCGGGCGCGCAGGGCGGTGTCTTCATCTCCCAGCCGCCACCGCAGGTCCGCCTGGGCGTGATCGACCTCTGGTTCCGCGGCCTCCTGGTGGACGCCGTGGACCTCTTCGAGGCCCGGTCGCTCATGGAGGACGGCTTCGCGACCGTGGCCGCCGAGCGGGCGACCCCGGAGGACGCGCGCGACCTGGCCTGGGCGCTGGAGGAGCTGCGGAACGCGAAGGAGGACCCGAGGGCCTACCTGGAGGCGAACATGCGCTTCCACGGCGCCGTCGCCAGGGCCGCACGGGTTCCCGTCCTCGCGGGCATGTACGAGTCGATCGTGACCCTCCTGCGCGGCACGCTCGTGCGGGCGGAGTTCTCCGGCCCCGCCGTCGAGGACGTGATCGACCACAACGTCGAGGTGCACGCCCGCCTGGCGAGGGCGATCACCACCCGCGACCACAGCGCGCTGGCCAAGGCCCTGGTGGAGCACCGCGCCGACCTGGTCAGGATCTCCGAGCCGTCCCGGTCACCGGGCCGCAGCGCCTGACCCCTCCGCCAGGAAGCCCTCGACGAGGGCCGCGAACCGCGCCCCGTGCTCGATCTGCACCCAGTGCCCGCACCGGGCGAACACGTGCAGCTGCGAGCGGTCGACGAGTTCCAGCAGCCGCAACGAGGTCGCCAGCGGGATGACCCGGTCGTCCCGGCCGTGGACGATCAGCGTCTCGTGCGGCAGCGCCGCGATCACCCCCTCGTCGAGCGCCATCGCGTCCACCCCGTCCTGCCGGGGCGCCGGGAACATCCGCGAGTAGGCCTCGTGCACGCCCGGCCGGGTGGCCGCGTCCAGCCGCAGCCGCGCGAGGTCGTCGCTCACGGCGGCGCGGTCGTAGGTGAAGATCCCCATGAGGTCCCGCATCGCGTCGAACGACGGCTCGAACCCCCACACGGCGTCCAGCCCCGGTGTGAGGTCGAACGGGACGCCGACGCTGCCCATGAGGACGAGTCGGTCGACCCGGTCCGGGGCCTTCGCCGCCAGCCGCAGGGCCAGCGCGCCGCCGAAGCTGTTGCCCACGACGGAAACCTTCGGCAGGTCCAGGGCGTCGAGGAACCCCAGCAGGTGGTCGAGCCACACGTCGGGACCGTAGGCGACGCCCGGCGGCCGTTGCGTGTAGCCGAAGCCGAGGACGTCCGGCGCGACGACGCGGTGCCGCCCGGCCAGCCGCGGCAGCACCGTGCGCCAGTTCGCCCACGCCGACACCCCCGGCCCGGACCCGTGGACCAGCAGGACCGGGGACCCGGTGCCGAGGTCGTGGTAGTTGGTCGCCACACCGCCGACGTCGACGGTCCGACCGATCTCCTCGTTGCTCTCACTCACGCCTCGATAGTTGCACAAGAATCTAGAACAATCGAGGAAGTTCAGACTTGAACAATCGGCTGAAGTGGTCATACACTCGCCGAACTACCGGAACTTTGCAGAAGAAGGGCGGGTGCTCATGTCGGTCATCAGGCTGGGCTACGTGCACGTCCGCGTCACCGACCTGGCGCAGGCGCGGCAGCACTACCTCGACACGCTCGGGATGGACGTCGTGCACAAGGAGGACGGCCGGGTCTACCTCAAGTCGTGGGACGAGGACGACCACCACTCGGTCGTGCTGGAGGAGGGCGGCGTCGGACTGGTCAAGTTCGGCTACAAGGTCACCGGCGACGGCACCCTTGAGGCGGTCGAGGACCGGGTGCGCGCGTTCGGCGCGTCCTGCGAGCGGATGTCCAAGGGGGACAACGCGGGCGTGGGCGACGGGCTGCGCGTGACGCTGCCGTCCGAGCACGTGCTGGAGCTGTACTCGGAGGTCGACTACGTGGGCACGAAGGTCGGCAAGCTCAACCCCGACCCGTGGCCCCGCGGCCTGCGCGGGATCGGCGTCCCGAGGATCAACCACGCGCTGATCACCACCGAGGACCCGGCGCTGCTGGAGCGGTTCTTCCAGGAGGCCCTGGCGTTCCGCCCGGCCGAACGGCTGGTGGCCGGGTCCGAGGACTCCGACCTGGTGGGGTCGTGGATGTACTGCGGGGACCAGCCGCACGACATCGCGTTCGTCAAGGGCCCCAACGGGAAGCTGCACCACTTCGCCTACGAGGTGGACGACTGGAGCGCGCTGCTGCGGGCGGGTGACGTGATGTCGATGGACGACGTGCCGATCGACTTCGGTCCCGCCCGGCACGGCATCACCCGCGGCGGGACGATCTACTTCTTCGACCCGTCGGGCAACCGCAACGAGGTCTTCTCCGGCGGCTACCGCACCGGTCCGGACTTCCGGCCCATCACGTGGACGATGGACCAGGCCGCGCGGGGCATCAACTACACGCACCGCGAGATCGACCAGGCCTTCCTCCAGGTCGTCACGTGATGGAGCGGCCGGCCGCCGACCTGATCCTCGGGGCGTACCGCGACCACGCGCCGTGCGGCCCGGTGCGCGACCTGATCGGCTCGGCCGACGTGACCGCCGCCTACGAGGTGCAGCGGCTGGTCACCGAGGCGCGGTGCGCGGACGGGGCGACGGTCGTCGGCCGGAAGATCGGCCTGACCTCCAAGGCGGTGCAGGCGCAGCTCGGCGTCGACAGCCCCGACTTCGGGGTCCTGCTCGACGACATGGCGATGATCGAGAGCCACCCGATCCCCCTGGACCTGCTGCTCCAGCCGAGGATCGAGGCCGAGATCGCTTTCGTGCTGTCCGACGACGTCGACGATCCGGACGTGGACCTCACCGGGGTCGTCGCCTACGCGTCGCCCGCGCTGGAGGTCGTGGACAGCCGGATCGCCGGCTGGGACATCACGCTCGGCGACACGATCGCGGACAACGCGTCCAGTGGGCTCTTCGTGCTCGGCCGCGCGCGGGTCCCGCTCGCCGACTTCGCCCCCGTCACCACGCGCATGGTCATGACGCGGGGAGGCGAGGAGGTCTCGCGGGGCACCGGCGCCGACTGCCTCGGCGACCCGCTGGAGGCGTTGCGGTGGCTGGCGGTCACGGCCTGCGAGACCGGGTCGCCGCTGCTGGCCGGGCAGGTGGTGCTCTCGGGAGCGCTGGGCCCGATGGTCGACGTGCGGGACGGCGACACCTTCCGGGCGCACCTGTCCGGTCTCGGCGAGGTCAGCGCCTCGTTCACGACACGGGAGGCACGGACGTGAAGGTCGCCGTCATCGGCTCGGGGAACATCGGCACGGACCTGGTGGTCAAGGTGGTCCGACTGTCCGAGAAGCTGGAGATGGGTGCGGTGGTCGGCATCGACGAGGGCTCGGAAGGCCTCGCCCGCGCGGCCCGGATGGGGATCCCGACCACGCACCACGGCGTCGAAGGCCTGATCGGCATGGACGGGTTCGCCGACATCGGCATCGTCTTCGACGCGACCTCCGCCGACGCCCACCACACCAACGCCCGCCTGCTCGC
>DATMCA010001025.1:0-5048 GCA_035559015.1 Umezawaea sp.
GTTCGTCGCCTGGTTCGCCGGTGCGCGCTCGAAGCGCGTGCCCGCCGCCGAAGCCCCCGCCATCGAGCAGATCCCGGACGAGGACGAGGTCGAGGAAGGCGACGAGGAGGACTACGACGCCGAGGACGAGTACGAGGACTACGAGGACCCGGACGAGGAACTGGCCCTGGAGGACGAACTGGCGGAGGAGTTCGACGAGGACTACGAACTCCCGGACGAGGCCGACGAAGCCGCCGGGGACGAGCTGGACGAGGACTTCGAAGACGACCCGGAGGACGACCCGGAAGCGGACCCGGACGACGACCCGGAGGACGCAGTCGACGAGGACGCCGCGGACGTGGAGCGGGCCGTCGAGCCGGACGCCGGGCCCGACGACGACCCGGACGACGGGTCCCCGGAACCGGACCTGACCGGCAAGGCCCGCTAGGCAGCGCCTACGCTAGGTGCTGAGCTGCGGCGATGGTTTGCCCTCGCCCGGCTGACGTTCCCGCACCGGCCCGCCAGGAGACCACGCTGAACGCCGCAGAACCCAGCACCCTCAGGCTTCCAGTGCCCGCGAGGGTGGTCGTGCTCGTCTCGGGCTCCGGCACCCTCCTCCAGGCACTGCTGGACGCCTCGCAGGAGCCCGACTACCCCGTCGAGGTGGTCGCCGTCGGCGCCGACCGCGACGGCATCGAGGGCTTGGCCCGCGCCGAACGCGCGGGCGTGCCCGTGTTCTCGGTGAAGCTGCGCGACCACGCCGACCGCGCCGCGTGGGACCTCGCGCTGACCAAGGCGGTCGCCGAGCACGAACCCGACCTCGTGGTCTCCGCGGGCTTCATGAAGATCATCGGTGACGGCTTCCTGGCCCGCTTCGGCGGCCGGATGCTGAACACGCACCCCGCACTGCTCCCCGCCTTCCCCGGCGCGCACCCCGTGCGCGACGCGGTGGACTACGGCGTCCACGTCACCGGCGCGACCGTGCACCTGGTCGACGCGGGCGTGGACACCGGGCCGATCCTGGCCCAGGAGGCGGTGGCGGTCGAACCCGGCGACGACGCCGACAGCTTGCACGAGCGCATCAAGGTGGTGGAGCGGCGACTGCTCGTCGACGTGGTCGCCAGCCTGGCCCGCGAGGGCTGCACCGTGACCGGACGAAAGGTGAGCATTCCGTGACCACTCCTGCCGAGAGGCGACCGGTTCGTCGGGCCCTGATCGGGGTGTCCGACAAGTCGGGGCTGCTGGAACTGGCCACCGGCCTGCACGCGGCCGGAGTCGAGATCGTTTCGACCGGCGGCACCGCGAAGACGTTGGCGGACGCGGGCATCCCCGTGGTCCCGGTCGAGCAGGTGACCGGGTTCCCGGAGAGCCTGGACGGCCGCGTCAAGACGCTGCACCCCGGCGTGCACGCGGGCCTGCTCGCGGACACGCGGCGGCCCGAGCACCTGGCGCAGCTCGACGAGCTGGGCATCAAGGCGTTCGACCTGCTCGTGGTGAACCTCTACCCGTTCGCCCAGACCGTCGCGTCCGGCGCGTCGGTCGACGAGTGCGTCGAGCAGATCGACATCGGCGGCCCCGCGATGGTCCGCGCGTCGGCGAAGAACCACGCCAGCGTGGCCGTCGTGGTCGACCCGACCCGTTACGAGTGGGTGCTGGAGCAGGTCGCCGCGGGTGGTTTCACCCTCGCGGACCGGCAGCTGCTGGCGTTGAGCGCGTTCCGCCACACCGCTTCCTACGACGTCGCCGTCGCGTCCTGGATGGGCTCCGTGCTCACCTCGGACGACGAGGGCACCGGCTTCCCCGGCTGGGTCGGCGCGACGTGGAACCGCTCGAACGTCCTGCGCTACGGCGAGAACCCGCACCAGAAGGCCGCGCTGTACACGCAGGGCGACGGCCGCACCGGGCTCGCGACGGCGCAGCAGCTGCACGGCAAGGAGATGTCGTACAACAACTACCTCGACGGTGACGCCGCCTGGCGCGCCGCGTGGGACCACGAGCTGCCGTGCGTCGCGATCATCAAGCACGCCAACCCGTGCGGCATCGCGGTGTCCACGGTGGACGGTCCGGCGACGATCGCCGAGGCCCACCGCAAGGCGCACGCGTGCGACCCGACCAGCGCGTTCGGCGGGATCATCGCGGCGAACCGCGAGGTCACCGTGGACATGGCCGAGCAGGTCGCGGAGATCTTCACCGAGGTCGTGATCGCCCCGTCGTACGCCGACGGCGCGATCGACGTGCTGTCCCGCAAGAAGAACGTCCGCATCCTCGTCGCCGAGCCGCCCGTGCGGCAGGGCGTCGAGCTGCGCCCGGTGTCCGGCGGCCTCCTGTTGCAGGGCAAGGACGTCATCGACGCCGAGGGCGACGACCCGGCCAAGTGGACCCTCGCCTGCGGCACCCCGCTGGACGAGCGGGAGCTGTCGGACCTGGCGTTCGCGTGGCGCTCGTGCCGCGCGGTCAAGTCCAACGCGATCCTGCTGGCCAAGGACGGCGCCACCGTCGGCGTCGGCATGGGCCAGGTCAACCGGGTCGACGCCGCGCAGCTCGCGGTGACCCGCGCAGGCGACCGGGTCCAGGGCGCGATGGCCGCGTCCGACGCGTTCTTCCCGTTCCCGGACGGCCTCCAGGTGCTGCTCGACGCCGGCGTCCGCGCCGTCGTGCAGCCCGGCGGTTCCGTCCGCGACCCCGAGGTCATCGCCGCCGCCGAGGCCGCGGGCGTCACGATGTACCTGACGGGCACGCGCCACTTCGCGCACTAGCGGAGACCGGAGGCCGGTGGACGTTCCACCGGCCTCCGGCCCCTGGGTCAGCCGCCGAGGAACTCGCCACCGCGGGTGACGGCGGCGAACGCGTTGACGACGCCGTAGCCGTAGAACCCGTTGAAGGCCAGGTCACCCTCGCAGGTCGCGTTCCACTCGGGCGTGCGACCGGTGTGCTCGTAGGACACCGTCCTCGGCGTGGGGCACGGGGCCTCGTCGGCCGTGCCCTTCAGCACCCTCTCCACCTTGTCCGGCGCCAGCGTGAGCGTGCCGGGGTGCGCCGGATCGGCCTTGCCGTACTGGCTGACCGTGAGCGCGGCGGTGGCGGACACGTGGGGCGCCGCCATCGAGGTGCCGTCCAGGAAGATGTAGAACGCGCACGTGCTACCCGCGCAGTGCTTGACCATGTGGTTGGTCTCGCCGAGCGGGGTGATGTTCCCCGCCGCGTCGATGAAGCCCTTGGCCAGCGAAGCGCTCCGCGAGTACGTGGAGAGGATCCGGTTCTCCCTGGTCTCGTACCAGGGCGTGCCGAAGTAGTCCTTGAAGTACCCGCCGGGCGCGGACAGGTCGATCTGCTCGACCCCGTAGTCGGAGCGGTCGGACTTCGCCTGCGACGGCCCCAGCGCCGAGACGCCCAGCACGTGCCCGCCCTCGGCGGGCATCTTGGCGCAGGTCACGTTGTCCACCGGCCGCGCGTACTCCCCGCCCTCGGGGAAGTCCGGGCTGGTCGTGTCGGTGCGCGGCCTGCCGAGGTCGTCGTGGTTGTTGCCCAGCGAGCTGACCAGCGTCACGCCCTTGCCGTGCGCGTAGTCCAGGGCGCGCTGGAAGGCGGCGACGATCGTCCGCTGCTCGGTCCGCTGCTCCGGGGTGTCGTCGGGGCTCGCGGCGCAGTTGTACCGCCAGGGGTCGACGTAGAACGACATGTTGATCACGTCGAGGCCGATGTCCGCGCCGTAGGTCAACCCGTCGACGACCGGCTGGAGGAACGCGAACCCGCTGTCCTGGGTCGCGCGGAGGTTGACGAGCGTGACGCCGGGCGCGACCCCCGCCGTGCCGAACCCGTTGACGGCGGCGGCGATGATGCCCGCGACGTGCGTGCCGTGCCCGTCGTCGTCGACGTCCACCGGGTCGACGCAACTCGCGACCTCGCACGGCCCGTCCACGGCCGGGACGTCGCGGGTGAAGTTGCGCGACAGCCCCCGGTTCAGGCGCGTCGCGAGGTCCGGGTGGCTGCCGTCGATCCCGCTGTCCAGCACGCCGACGTACACCCGCGGGTCACCGGTCTGCCTGTCCCTGGCCAGGTCCGCGCGGATCATCCGCGGTCCCCACTGCTCGTCCTCCAACGGGTCGGTCGCCGCGGCGGGCAGGACCGGCGGGTCGGTCACCGCGCTCGCCGGGGCGGCCGGTGCGCCGGTGGTCTCCTCGACCGTGAAGTCGCGCGCCGCGCCGAACACCGCGTCCGACGCCGAGACCTGCTGGATGAACCCAGTCTTCGGTGCCCGCGCGGTCACGGTCCCGACGGCGGTGTTCTCCTTGATCACGGTGCCGCCCGCCGAGCGGATCGCGGCGATCGCCGCGTCATGGCTCGCCCCGGCCTCGACGAGCACGGTGTACCCGCTCAACGCCTGCGCCTTCGCGACCCCGTCGGTGATGCCCGACGACAGGAGCAGCGGTGCCAGCAGCACCGCCGGTATGACTCTGCTTCCCCTCACTGGATGTTCCCCCCTTGATCAGGTTGATCGTTTCGGTGGATTCCTATCGAGGTTCGGATGTTCACGGTCGGCTCGGGCTTGTTTTACAAACAACCCGTGCGGGACGGTGCCGCGTGGTCACGGGCCGTGCTCCCGTCGGACGGCCATCACCCGAACGGTCCCCGGGCATTGACATCCGGCAGGCCGAACCCGATAGGATCGACCACGTCGTTCGAACACCTGTTCGATAGACTGCAAGCCGCCGACTTCCCACGGTGGTCCGTGTTCAGGGGTGCTCACGGACGGTGGGAGGAGGCTGGGTGTCCAGGTCGGCAACGGCGATGTCGGTCGCGCTCGGGGTAGACGCGACCGGCGGGCTGACCATTCCAGCCACCGAGATCACGGGGCGGGTCCTGCCGGTTCGCGGGGAACTCGCGGACCTGCTCCCGTGGGGCGGCTTGAGGCGCGGCAGCACGGTGTCGGTGCGCGGATCGACATCGTTGCTGCTCGCGCTGCTCTCCACGGCGACGGCCGAAGGCTGTTGGGCGGCCGTGGTCGGCCTGCCGAACCTGGGTGTGCTCGCGGCGGCGGAACTGGGGGTCGCCGTGGGCCGCCTGGCACT
>DATMCA010001026.1:0-5518 GCA_035559015.1 Umezawaea sp.
AACTCCGCGGTGCAGTGCGTGCTGGACTCCCGCGAACGCTCGATGCACTGCCACCACGAGAAGATCGTGATCGTCGACGACGAGGTCGCGTTCGTGGGCGGGATCGACTTCACCGCGCTGGACGGCGATCGGCACGACAGCCACGAGCACCCGGCCGAGCGGCCCATCGGGTGGCACGACCTGAGTTCGCGGATCGAGGGACCCGCGGTGGCGGACGTGGCCGAGCACTTCCGGAGCCGGTGGACCGAGGTGGCGGGCCAGCGGCTGCCTGAGCCCGTGGTCCAGGCTCCAGCCGGGACGTCCTCGGTGCAGGTCACCCGGACGGTGCCGGAGCGGAACTACGACTTCGCGCCGCGCGGCGAGTTCAGCATCCTCGACGCGTACATGCGGGCGCTGCGGTCGTCGGAACACCTGGTGTACCTGGAGAACCAGTTCCTCTGGTCGCCGGAGATCGCCGAGATCCTGATCGACAAGCTGAAGAACCCGCCGAACGACGACTTCCGCGTGGTGCTGGTCCTGCCGCGCAAGCCGAGCAACGGGTCGGACACGACGCGGGGGCAACTGGGGCGGTTGCTGGACGCGGACGACGGCGGGCGCCGCCTGGTCGCGTCGACCATCCACACGCACGACGGTGAGCACACGACGCAGGTCTACGTGCACGCCAAGGTGGGGATCATCGACGACCGCTGGCTGACCGTCGGTTCGGCGAACCTCAACGAGCACTCGTTGTTCAACGACACCGAGGTCAACATCGTCACCGACGACCCGGCCATCGCCCGGGACACCCGGCTCCGGTTGTGGTCGGAGCACCTCCAGCGGCCGGTGCGCGAGATCGACGGGAACCCGGCCGAGGTGGTCGACCGGATCTGGCGGTCCGCGATGGAGGGTTCCGGGAGGCTGACCGAGCTGCCCAGCGTGTCCCGTCGGGCGGCTCGGTTGCAGGGGCCGTTGCGCGGGCTGCTGGTGGACGGTTAGGCGTCCACCGCCGCGTCCAGGCGTTTGAGCGCGGCTCGGACGACCTCGGGGTCGTACGTGGTCCAGTAGGGCGGTAGGGACGCCCGGAGGAAGCCGCCGTACCTCGCCGTGGCCAGTCGGGGGTCGAGGATCGCCACGACGCCCTTGTCGTTCATCGAGCGCAGCAGGCGGCCCGCTCCCTGGGCCAGGAGGAGCGCGGCGTGCGTCGCCGCGACGGTCAGGAAGCCGTTGCCGCCGCGTTCGGAGACGGCTTTCTGCCGGGCCGACGCCAGCGGGTCGTCCGGGCGGGGGAATGGGATCCGGTCCATGATCACGAGTTGCAGCGACGGGCCGGGCACGTCCACGCCCTGCCAGAGGGACAACGTGCCGAAGAGGCAACTCCGCGGGTCCTCGGCGAACTTCTTCACCAGCTGGCCGGTGGCGTCGTCGCCCTGGCAGTAGACGGTGTAGTCCAGCTTGTCCCGCAACGCTTCCGCCGCGGACTTGGCCGCGCGCATGGACGAGAACAGGCCGAGGGTGCGCCCGCCCGCGGCGTTGACCAAGCCCTCGATCTCGTCCACGTAGGACGGTGGCAGCCCGTCCCGGCCGGGAGGCGGGAGGTGCCTCGCCACGTAGAGGATCCCGCTGCTGCCGTGCTGGAACGGCGAGCCGACGTCGAGGCCGGTCCAGCGGATGGGTGCCGAGTCCGACGGCGGTTCCTTGTCGGTGGCGGTGCCCTCGGCCTTGCGGTTCTGCGAGGACGCCGGCAGGCCCCACTGGCGGGCGAGGGTGTCGAACGTGCCGCCCAGCGTGAGCGTCGCCGACGTGAGGACCGTGGTGCGCTTGCCGAACAGCTTCTCGCGCAGGAGGCCGCCGACGCCCAGCGGTGCGACGCGGAGGGTGGGGGCCCGGCCTCGGTCGGCGAAGTCGCCGGAGACCCAGACGACGTCCCGTTCCTCGTCGAAGGCGTCGAGGATGCGGACGGCCCCGTCGTGGACTTCTTCGAGCAGGGAGAGGGCGAGCTTGCGGTTGGTGGTGCCCTCGACGTCCTCCTTGCGCTCCGGGCCGAGGGAGGAGATACACGCGTGGGAGGCGTCCCGGATCGCCGCGAGGGTGCCGGCCAGGGCTCGGGGGAGGTCGTCCATGCGGCCGACCGGGAGGTCTTCGAGGAGCATCGCGAGACCGTCGCTGGCCTCGGCCATGCGGTCGGCGACGTCCTGGTCGATCAGCCTGCCGCACCGGCGGGCGGCCGCGGCGATGGCGGCGGCGCTGAGTTCCTCGGTGGCCACGGACGTCACGCGGTCGACGAGGTCGTGAGCCTCGTCGATCACTACGACGTCGTGCTCCGGGAGGACCTGGAAGCCCTCGATGGCGTCGATGGCGAGCATGGCGTGGTTGGTGACGACCACGTCTGCCTTGCCCGCTTCGGCGCGTGCTCGTTCGGCGAAGCAATCCACGCCGATGGGGCACTTGGCCACGCCCAGGCACTCGCGGGCGGTGACGGAGACCTGCTTCCAGGCCTGCTCGGTGACACCGGGGACGAGTTCGTCGCGGTCGCCGGTCTCGGTCTCGGAGGACCACTCGTGGAGGCGCTTGACCTCGCGGCCCAGGCGGGAGACGGCGAAGGGGTCGAAGAGGGCGCCGTCGTCGGGTTCCTCCGGGGCGCCGGAGTGGAGGCGGTGCATGCAGAGGTAGTTGCGGCGGCCCTTGAGGATGGCGAAGTTGGGTTCGCGGCCGAGTTCCTTCTTGAGGGCTTTGGAGAGGCGGGGGAGGTCGCGGTCCACGAGTTGCCGTTGGAGGGCGATGGTGGCCGTGGAGATGACGACGGTGGCTTCCTCGGCTACGGCGTGGCGCAGGGATGGGACCAGGTAGGCGAGGGACTTGCCTGTGCCGGTGCCCGCTTGGACGGCCAGGTGTTCGCCTGTGCGGATGGAGTGGTCTACCGCTTCGGCCATCTCCACCTGGCCCGTGCGCTCGGCTCCGCCCACCGACTCCACGGCGGTGGCTAGGAGGGCGCGGGTGTCGGGAATGGCGGTCTTGGCGGGCACATCGGAGAAGGTACCTGGAGGGGGTGACGGTTTTGTGGCTGCGGGGTGGGGCAGCGCGGGATGGGGGCAGAGTGGCTGGGAGTACCAGCGTGGTGAGGCTGTGGCTGGTGAGTGCCAGCGTGGTCAGGTGGGGTGGCTGGGAGTACCAGCGTGGGTGGCCGATTTGACTTGGGGACCCCTGATTCGACCCTTAGTCGGGCCAAAACGGCAGGTGGAAAGCTTGCCGCCCGACTGAGTTTAAGGGTCGAATCCCCCAAGTAAAATCGGCCACGCTTTTAGGGCCCGGTTCGGCTGCCGGTGTCGTTGTGGCTGGTAGGGCTCTTGTTACCCGGCGGGTATTTACCTGAAGCGGCGTACCAGGGCCCAGCCTGCGGGGAGTAGGCCTGCTGCTAGGGCGACCTTGAGGGCGTCGCCCAGGAGGAATGGGGTTACGCCTACTGCCAGGGCCTTGGTGAAGGGGATGTTTGCTGCTGCCATGAGCCACGGGACGCCGAAGGCGTAGATGACCAGGCTGCCGATGATCATGGTGCCCACCGTGCGCAGTGGGGTGCGGTCGCCGCCACGGCCTGCGAGGGTGCCTACCAGGGTGGCTGCGAAGACGAAGCCGACCACGTAGCCGAGTGAGGCCGGGGCGCCTGAGGCGCCGCCTTGGAACCAGGGGACGCCTGCTACGCCGGCGATCAAGTAGAGGAGCATTGACGTGGCTCCGCGTTGCCAGCCCAGTGAGGCTCCCACCAGCAGTGCTGCGAACGTTTGGCCGGTGATGGGGACTGGGCTGCCCGGTACTGGGAATGCGATTTGGGCTGCCAGGCCGGTGAAGATCGCGCCGCCGATGACCATTGCCACGTCGCGCGCGATGGAGCCGGGTACGAAGTCTGCCAGTACCGCCCGGCGGGGAATGGCTAGCACGGACACGGAGACCTCCCGAGGTGATCGCGGCAACTTCACAGCAGGCTAACCGGGGGTGGTGGTTCTCGGGGTTGTCCACATCGACAAGTTGCGAACCTCACGTTCGTCTTGCAATCGTGATCAGTTCCGCGCTGATCGTGGTCACGGGGGTGCGGTGCCAGTCGCCGAAGCGGGTTTCCACCTCGAAGCCCGCTGCGTGGAGGAACTCGTCCAGGCGTTCCGCTGAGAGGAACCGCAGCTTGCCCCAGCTCACCTGTGGTTCCGGCCAGGGTGGGCCGGTGAAGGTTTCGCTCAGTTCGACCACGTCGCCTACGAGTTCTGCCTGGTGCTCGACCCGGATTGTCACGCCGTCCGCGTTGGTCGCCTCGGTTCCGTTCTCCGGTGTCCACCGTTACCACGCCCGTGCTGTCGGGTTGCGGGTTTCGAAGGCGAAGCGGCCGCCGTTGACCAGTGCGCGGTGGATCGCTGCCAGTGACTCCCGTACCTCGTCGTCGGTGATGAGTTCCTGGAACGCGTGTCCGGTCATCACGGCCAGGTCGAATTCGTTCGTCCACGGTGCCTCGGCCGCCGTGCCGGTGATCCACTCGATGTCGGTTCGCCTCCTTGCCACGGCCAGGCCCTCCTCGTCCGGGTCCAGGCCGCACAGGCGGCCGGTGTGGCCGGAGTCGCGTGCGCGGCCCAGCAGGGCGCCGGTGCCGCAGCCGACGTCCAGCACCGATGTCGCCGGTAGCACCAGGCCGAGGTAGAAGTCGTCGCTCGGGCCCCACTTGTTGATCACGTCGTACCAGTCGTCGGCCATCAGGGCAGGTTATTCAGTTGCCCCGGTTGCTACCTTCGAATTTTGTCGCCGATTCGAGGAGAGACGGCATGCCCCGGAAGACCTGTGTTGCGCCGGTTCCGCACGTGAAGACCGAACACAGGGGACGAGCACGTCATGAAGACCGTGAACATCGGGATCCTCGCCCATGTTGACGCCGGGAAGACCAGCCTGACCGAACGGCTGCTGCACGCCACGGGGGTCATCGACCACGTGGGCAGCGTCGATCGCGGCGACACCCAGACCGATACCGACGACCTGGAGCGTCGACGGGGCATCACGATCCGCTCGGCGGTCGTGAGCTTCACCGTCGGCGACGTCAAGGTCAACCTGATCGACACCCCCGGCCACCCGGACTTCATCTCCGAGGTGGAACGGGCCCTCGCCGTGCTCGACGGCGTGATCCTCGTGGTTTCCGCGGTGGAGGGCGTCCAAGCCCACACCAGACTGCTCATGCGCACCCTGTCCAGGCTCGGCATGCCCGTGCTGGTGTTCGTGAACAAGATCGACCGCCGTGGTGCGCGCTACCTGGTGCCGGACCTGCGCCTGCTGACGTCGGGCGTCATCCCGTTGAACACCGTGTCGTCCATCGGCGGTTCGTCCGCCGTGCCGGTGCCGCGCGGGTTCGCCGCCGACCTGGCCGAGCACGACGACACGTTCCTCGCCAGGTACCTCGACACCACCCTCACCTACGAGGACTGCCGGGCCGAGCTGGCGAGGCAGTCCACCACCGGCCGCCTGCACCCGGTGTTCTTCGGGTCGGCCGTGACCGGTGCGGGGGTCGCGGAGC
>DATMCA010001027.1:0-4583 GCA_035559015.1 Umezawaea sp.
CGCTGGTCGAGTTCGAGCGCAGTGGTTCGGCCCAGGTGGTGCTGAGCTTCGACGCCGCGGTGGCGCGCACCGGGTTCGTCGAGGTGACGGGCACGCTCGGCACCGCCGTGCTGCCGGACCCGAACAGGTTCGACGGTGCCACCACGCTGCGCCTGCCGGGCGTGGAGGACCCGGAAACCCTGGCGGCGCAAGGACATTCCGCCACCAGGGGCACCGGGGTATTGGAACTGGCGCGCGCGATCCGTTCCGGGGTGGCGGAACGGGCTTCGGGGGCGCTGGCCCACCACGTGCTCGACGCGATGCTGTCGATCGACGAGTCGGCGGCGCTCGGCAGGTCGGTGGACGTGACGAGCACCGTCGAGGTGCCGCCCGCCCTGCCGGTCGACTGGGACCCGTACGCCGCCACCCTCCGGTAGCGCCGGGAGCACGCGCTCCGCGGATCGGCGTACCGGCCACGCTCTCGGCCGGTACGCCACCGGCAATGCCAAGGGCCGCGAGCCCTCCAGCAGCGCCCGCACCACGCGACCAGCCGCTCAGCCAGGCCGGTACTCCCCCGGCAACGCCCAGGGCGGGCCGCACACCCCCGTCAGTAGCGCCGCGACCAAGCGCTCCACAGGTCCGCGTACCGGCCGCCCAGCGCGACCAGGTCGTCGTGCGTGCCGAGTTCCACCACGAGCCCGTCCGCCACGACAGCGATCCGGTCGCACGCCCGCGCCTGGGTGAGCCGGTGCGCCACCACCACCGCGGTCCGGCCCGCGACCAGTGCCGCCGCGGCCTGCTCCAGGTCGCGGGCGCCGGAGCTGCCCGCTTCGGCGGTGGCCTCGTCCAGCACGACCACGGGCGGGTCGCGCAGCAGCAGGCGGGCGAGGGCGAGTTGCTGGACCTGGGCCGCGGTCAGCGGGTGCTCCCCGGCCCCGACCGCGGTGTCCAGCCCGTCCGGCAGCGCCGCCACCCACGCCCCCGCGCCGACCGCGCCCAACGCCGCGCGGACCTCCTCGTCGGTGCGACCGGGCGCGGCGAACAGCACGTCGTCGCGCAGCGAGCCCGCGAACACGTGCGTCTCCTGCGACACCATGCCGATCCAGTCGCGCACCTGGCCCTGGTCGAGGTCGCCGACGTCCACGCTCCCCCGCGCGTCCACCAGCAGCGTGCTCCCGGCCGTCGGCGGGAACACCCCGGCGAGGACGCCCGCGAGGGTGGTCTTGCCCGCGCCGCTCGCGCCGACCACGGCCAGCGACGTCCCGGCGGGCACCTCGACGTCGATCCCGCGCACGACCTCGTGGCCCTCGTCGTAGGAGTGCCGGACGCCGCGCGCCACGATCCCGACCGGCCCGTCGTGCGGCCGGTCCGGTCGGGGCTCGGGCGGTGGGACGAGGGTGACGCCGACGATCCGGGCCAGCGCCGCGCCCGCGCGCTGCACGTCGTCGAACGACAGCAGCACCGTGCCGAGCGGCTCGAACAGGCGGTGGAACAGCAGCGCGGCGGCCGTCACCTCGCCGACCGTCACCGCGTCCGCGGCGACCAGCCAGTACCCGGCGAGCAGGATCGCCGACAGGCCGAGGGCTTCGGCCGCGTTCATCGACTTCATGAACAGGATGAACAGCCGCAACGCCCGCGTCGCGGCGGTCAGCGTCCGCTCGGACACCGCCGCCACGCGCCGGGTCTGCGGCTCGGCCATGTCGTAGGCGTGCACCGTGGCCAAGCCGTGCAACGACTCCAGCACCACCTGGCCGCGGTCGGCCGCCGCCCGCCGTTCCGCCGCGTAGAGCGGACCGGCCTTGGGCAGGTACGCGCGCAGGCTGAACCAGTACACCGGGAACACGACGGTGAACGCGAGCGCCAGCCGCCAGTCCACGGACGCGAACCCGGCCGCGGACACCACGATCGTCGTGGCCGCGCTGAACACCGTGGCGGCCAGCGGGACCGCCGCGACGAAGTTCTCCACGTCCTCGGTGACGCGCGAGGCGATGTCACCGCTGCCGACGCGTTCCAGCACCCGCGACTCGATGCCGAGCGCCCGCTCCAGCACCTGCTCGCGGAGGTCGGCCGCGACCCGCGCGCCCAGCCGTTCGGTGGTGCGCTGGGCCAGCGCGGCGAAGACGGCGCCGAACACGACGCTCGCGGCGGTGAGGGCCAGCAGTGGCACCAGGTCCTGCCGGGCACCCGCGCGCACCGCGTCCACCAGCCTGCCGAGGAACAGCGGCACCGCGACCACGCCGATCCCGGAGAGGAGGGTCAGCAGCAGCGTGGAAACGCACTCGGCCGGGTGGTCGCGCAGCGCTCGGCCCAGTCCCGCGAGGCTCTGCCCGCTCGTGGCGATCGGCAGGACGGGCGGCTCGCGGTCCGTCCACACCGGACGGTCGGTCAGGGTCGCGCTCATCGCAGCACCGCCTCGGCGTAGGCCGGGATCTCGGCCAGCCGGGCGTGGGTCGAGACGACGGGAGGCCCGTCGCCGTCGAGGAACACGACCCGGTCGCACCGGGACAGCAGCGGCGGCGAGGTGGTGACGACCACCGTCCCCCGTGCGCCTTCGCCGCGCAGGGCCCGCAGCCCTTCCGCGACCGAGTCCTCGGTGACGGCGTCCACGGCGGTGAGCGGGTCGCGGAGCACCAGCACCGGCGGTTCGGCCGCCAACGCCCTCGCGAGCGCGACCCGTTGCCGCTGCCCGCCGGACAGGTTCGCACCGCCCTCCAGGAGCACTCCTCCCTGCCTGGACAGGGAATCCCGCACCTCCGCGGCACCGGCCGCCACCAAGGCGCGTTCGACGCCCGCGGTGCCCCGACCGGTGTCCAGCGCCGCGGTGAGCGTGCCACCGAGCAGGTAGGCGGCGTGCGGTTCGACCAGCACGTGCCCGCGCGCGTCGACGTCGCCGAAGCTCACGCTCCCCGCCGACCGGGGCGATCGGCCCGCCAGCAGCGCGACGACGGCGTCGGCCGTGGCGGGATCGTTCGTGGCGATGCCGAGCACCTCACCCGGCGCGAGGGTGAAGTCGAGCCCGGTCGCCGCGTCCCGCACGGACAGCGGGCCGGGCCGACCGGCCACCGCGCCCCGGTGGCGGACGGAGGACGTCAGCAGGGCGGCGACGCGCGCCGCCCCGGCGCGCGAGCCCGCGACCTGTTCCACACTGGAAGCGATGCGCCGCACCGGTTCCGCGACGAAGGACGCCATCAGCACGACGGCCACGAACTCGCCGACGGAGATGCGGCCGGACAGGGCCATCGTCCCGGCCGCGGCGGCCGTGCCGATGAGCACGGCGCCGGTCGCGAGTTGGCCGACCACCGTCACGACAGCGGTGGCGGACGCCGTGTCCAGCACGGTGTCCAGCGACCGCCCGCTGGCCCGGCGGTAGCGCCGGACCGCCTCGGGGACGCCGCCGAAGCTGCGCAGCGGGCGCAGGGCGTGGACGAGTTCGGCGGCCAGTGCCGCGGCCAGGCCACCGGCCTGCTGACGGGCGCGGACCTTGCCCTCGACCCACGGGCCGAGGCGGTCGATGCCCAGCACCAGCAGGGGCAGTACCACCACGATGCCCAGGCCCAGCCACAGGTCGACGCGCAGCAGAACGACGACCGCGACGGCCAGTCCGGCGCAGCCCGAGACCAGGTAGGCCAGGACGCGCACGATTTCGGCGGTCGCCTTCGTGTCCGAGGTCAGGATGCTCATCAGCTCGCCCGGCCGTCGGTCGCGACCGACGGCCGGGTCGGCCAGGACGTGGCCGATCGCGCGGACCCGCAGCTCGTGGGCCTCGCGCAGGGCGGTGGAGCTCAGCACCCACGACGCGACGCCGCCGCCGGTCGCGAGCACGGTGAACAGGAGCAGGACGCCGGCGACCGCGATCAGGATCGCGATCGGCGGAGCGCCGTCGATGGCGTGGTCGACCGCGAGGCCGATGGCCAGCGGCACCAGCGCCTCGCAGGTCTGGTGGACGACGGAGGCCGAGCACCCGGCCAGGGCCGGGCGGGCCCGTCGACGCAGGACGTCGACGATCAGGGCGTTCTCTGGACGCAAGGGGTACACCTCGGGAGGCAGTGGGTGGACGTGCCGCACCGCGAGGTGGGTGACGCGGGCGCCAACGGGCGACACACTTACGAGTCATGGTGACTCGTTTATCACGCTAACACATGCGGGACACGCTGTCTCGGTACAGTTCGCCCGATGGCTACCGAAGTGACCACCAGGATGGGCCGCCCGCGCAGCGAGCGCGCACGGCGGGCGGTCCTGCACGCCGTGGACGACCTGCTGGTCGACGTCGGCTACGCCGCCATGACCATGAAGGGCATCGCCGAACGCGCGGGCGTCGGTCGCCAGACGCTCTACCGGTGGTGGACGACGAAAGCCGAGATCCTCCTCGAAGCGATCGTCGACGACGTCGAGGAGGAGCTGACCGCCCCCGCGCGCCCGGACGCCGCCGACGACCTGCTCGGCTACCTGCGGGCGCTGACCGGGTTCCTGCTGACCTCACCCTCGGGACTGGCCTACCGGGCGCTGGTCGGCGAAGCCCAGCACGACCCGGCGGTCCGGGACCTCGTGCACGCCGCGGACCTGCTGGGCACCAGCGCGCGGACCGTCCTGGACCGGGTCCGCCC
>DATMCA010001028.1:0-2047 GCA_035559015.1 Umezawaea sp.
TCATCGCCTGGCTCGGCGAACTCGTCCGCCAGGTCGACTCCAGCCTGCTGGAGGAGTGGGAGAAGCTGAGCAACCCGCTCGGCGAGACCAAGCCCGAGGTGCGGATCGACGACCGGCCACCGGCCGTCACGCGCAACGTCCGCGCGTTCCGGGTGCTGGTGCGCAACGCGCTGTTCCGCCGCGTCGAACTGGCCGCGCGCCGCAACTACTACGAGCTCGGCCTGCTCGACGGCGACTCCGGGTGGGACCAGGACGCCTGGGAGGACGCCATCGAGCCGTACTTCGAGGCGTTCGACTCCATCGGCACCGGCTCCGACGCTCGCGGCCCGGCACTGCTGATCATCACCGAGGAACCGGGGCGCTGGGACGTGCGTCAGATCTTCGACGATCCCGCCGGGGACCACGACTGGGGCATCTCCGCCGAGGTCGACCTGGAGGAGTCCGACGAGACCGGGACCGCCTCGATCCGCATCACGGAAGTCGGCGCTCTGTAACGACTTCCGCCTCCCGCCGGACACGTCGCGCCGACACGTCCGACGGGAGGAACCGCGCAGGTGGACCAGTTCGGTGTGCTCGGACCGCTGCTGGTCCGCCGGAACGGCGTCGACGTCCACCTCGGTTCGGCCCGGCAGCGGGTGGTGCTCGCCGCCCTGCTGCTGCACGGTTCGCTGTCCACCTCGGACCTGATCCGCTGCGTGTGGGGAGAAGCGCCGCCCGCGCGGGCTGCGCGAACGCTGCCGGTGTACGTGATGCGGCTGCGGCGCGCGCTCGGCGAACCGCGGTTGGTGGAGACCACGCCGACCGGGTACCGGATCTCCCTGTCCGACGGGGCGCTGGACCTGCACCGGTTCCGCGCCCTGGTCGCGGACGGGGAGCACGAGCGGGCCCTGGCGTGCTGGCGCGGGGCCGCGCTGGCGGACGTGGACACGACGTGGCTGCCCGTCGACGGGCTGGAGGACGAGCGGCGGCGAGCCGTCGAGGCTTCCCGCGGGTGGACGCCGGTGGCGCAACTGCCCGCGCCAGTGGGGCACTTCGTGGGGCGGACGGCGGAACTCGCGCGGGTGTCGGCGTTGCTGAGCGACCCCGGTGCGGGCGCGACCTCGCCCGCCGTGGCGGTCAACGGGCCACCGGGGGTCGGGAAGACGGCGTTCGCGACCTCCGTGGGCCACGCGCTGCGCGGCCGGTTCCCCGACGGCCAGCTGCACGTGGACCTGCGGGGCCACTCCCCCGCACCGGCGTTGTCCACGACGACCGTGCTGGCGCGGTTCCTGCGCGCGCTCGGGGTTCGGGTGAACGACATCCCGCTGGACGAGGCCGGGCTGGTGGCGGCGTACCGGCGCCTCCTGCGCGGCCGTCGGGTGCTGGTGATCCTGGACAACGCCGCGTCGGCCGGCCAGGTCCTGCCCCTGCTGCCCGACGAGCCCGGCTGCTCGGTGCTGATCACCAGCCGCGCCGAGCTGCGGGTCGAGGGCGCGGCGGTGGCGCGGTTGGCGGTGCTGGACGAGCGGGACGCGCGGGAACTGCTGGCGCGCACGCTGCGGACCGACGTCGACGACACCGTCGTCGCGGAGTTGGCGCGGCTGTGCGGTTTCCTGCCGTTGGCGCTGCGCATCGCGCTGGGCAACCTGGTCGGCACCGGGGACGTCGAGGGCTACGTCGCGGAGCTGCGGGAGGGCGATCGGCTGTCCGCGTTGGCGGTGGACAACGACGACTCGGCGGCGGTGCGGCGGGCGTTCGACCTGTCGTACGCGACGCTGAGCCCGGAGGCCGCCGGACTGTTCCGGCTGCTGGGGCTGGCGCCCGGTCCCGACGTGGGAGTGCAGGGGGCGGCGGCGCTGCTCGGGGCGGACGCCGACGCGCTGGTCGAGGAGTTGGCGACGGCGAACCTGGTGCAGCGGTCGGACGGCGGCCGGTTCGCGGTGCACGACCTCCTGCGGGAGTACGCGGCCGAGCGGGCCCGGACGACCGATCCCGACGCGGGCGAGGCCGCCGTGCGCGGGCTGCTCGACTGGTACCTGCGCACGGCGAACGAGGTGGTGTTCCTGCT
>DATMCA010001029.1:0-9458 GCA_035559015.1 Umezawaea sp.
CAGGATCGGCGGCGACCCCACCAACGCCGGCACCTTCAACGGCGGCGGCACCGGGAACGACGCGCACAACAACAACCGATGCGCATAGAGAGCCCCGAACATCGGATGCTTCTCCCGCCAATCGGCGGTCAACACCGTCACCCGATCCGGCGGAATCCGCGTGGCACTGTCGTTGCACCCGGTCACCAGAGCCGCGTCCAACCGTGGCGGGTTCTCATCCACGTCGGCCACCAACGGCTCCACCAGCCCCGTCAACCCGGCGCTGTCCCCACCCTTCGCCGCGACGATCGCATCGGCCAACGCGGGCCACCGAGCCCGATCGGCCAACCCCACCAACACGGCCTGCAACGCGGTCCCGGGCGTCAACGAGATCCCCAACGACCGCCCAGGACTAACCCTCAACTGCTCCAACAACCCCGTGAAGAACGCCTTGGCATCCGCCCCCAACGCACACCCGCGGATCACGCAATCCTTCGCGAACGCGTCAAAAGCGGCCTCGGCCGCCACCGACTCGGCCTCCGCCGCGCCGATCGCGTCCAGCGTGGGATCCGGCGCCCCGTCGAACACCATCCGCCCGATCCGCGTCGGGAACCGGCTCGCGTACAGCGTCAGGACCCTCGACCCGTCCCCGACCCCGATCGCGTTCAACGTGTCCACGCCCAGCAGGTCGCGCAGTTTCTCCAGGTCCGCCGCGGCCCGCCACGAGTCCATCGCCGTCAACCGGTTCTCCAGGTCCAGCACGCACTCCTGGCTGGCCGTCGTGACAGCGGAGCGCAACTCCGTGTGGTCCGTCTTCGCCGGGTCGAACTCCACGATGTCCAGCCGGGCCGACGACGGCACGCACTGCACGCCGTCCGACTTCCCGGTCCCGCGCCGGTCGACCCCGATGATCGTGAACGTGCTCAGCACCTCGGGCGGCAGCGACGCGCCGAACCGGGCGGCCTTGAGCGTGCCGGGCTCACCGTCGGCGTCGCTCACGACGACCAACGGGACCTTCCCGGTCCCAACTCGGAGCAACGCCACGCTGATGCTGCCCCGACCGGGCCGGCTGGGGGCGTCGAGGACGGACGGCATCCGCGCGCACTGGTAGGTGTTCGTCGTCTGCGGCGCGGTGCCGCCGAGCCGCAGCACCGTCGAGTCGGTGCACTCCTGCCAGTTGAGGGTGCTGCCCTTGGCCTCCTGCAACTCCGGCACGGGCTGCGGGCCGGACGGCACGGTCGCGCTGGCGGGGCCGCTGTCGCCGACCACGGCGATCACCGGGCGGATCGAGGGGCCCGCGCTGCACGCGCTCAGTGCGGTCATCACCACGAGCGGAAGCAAAAGGGCGGCGTGGCGCCGACGCGGCACTGTGGTTCCTCGCTCTCGGCAGGCGGCGGTCTGAGGCCCGGACAGGCCAGAAGGGTCGCACGGGCCAGGTGAGACTTCGGTGAGCGCAGCGCTCCCAACCAGTGGATATCCGAGTGCGCGAATCCTCTTCGGACAGGCAGGATGGCGGCGTGGTGATGGCACAGGCAGGACCGACACCGGGGCAGCCGCTGGGGAGGTCGGGGCCCTTCTCGGGAGCGGCCCGCGTGCTGGGGGCCGTGCCACCACCCGCCCTGGTGCTGCTGTCGATCATCAGCGTGCAGGTCGGCGCCGCCATCGCCAAGCAGCTGTTCACCCTGGCGGGCTCGTCGGGAACGGTGACGCTGCGGCTGGTGTTCGCCGCCGTCGTGCTGGTGCTGATCTGGCGGCCGTCGCTGCGGATCACCCGGAGGATGCTGGCGACCGTCACCGCCTACGGCGTGGTGCTCGCGGGGATGAACCTGGCCTTCTACCTCGCGATCGACCGGATCCCGCTCGGCGCGGCCGTGACCATCGAGTTCCTCGGCCCGCTGGCCGTCGCGGTGATCGGGTCGCGGCGCTGGGTCGACGGCCTGTGGGCGTTGCTGGCCGCGGGCGGTGTGCTGCTGCTGACCAACGCCGACGGCGGTCTCGAACTGACCGGCGTGCTGTTCGCGCTGCTCGCGGGAGTGTGCTGGGCCGCGTACATCCTGTTGGCGGCCGCGCTGGGCAGCCAGTCGTCCGACGGGCAGGGGCTCGCGCTGGCGATGGTCTGCGGCGGCCTGGTCGTGCTGCCGTTCGGGCTCGCCGACGCGGGCACCTCGCTGTTCCACCCCCTCGTGCTGATCTCCGGCCTCGGGGTGGCGCTGCTGTCGTCGGTGGTGCCGTACTCGCTGGAGCTGGAGGCGCTGCGCACGATCCCGCCGAGCGTCTTCGGCATCCTGATGAGCCTGGAACCCGCGATGGCCGCCCTCACCGGGCTGGTCGTGCTCGGCGAGGAACTCCACCCGGTCCAGTGGACGGCCGTGTGCTGCGTGGTGCTCGCCTCCGTCGGCGCCACCCGCACTAGGCGGGCTTGACCTCGCCGCGCAGGACCGACTCGACGTCGTAGCGCGCGGGCTGGTCGAGCTGGTCGTAGCGGCACGAGTCGGGCTCGCGGTCCGGTCGCCAGCGGGTGAACTGGCCGTTGTGCCGCAGCCGCGCCGGGTGCGCGCCCTCGGTCTGCGTGTAGGAGATCTCCAGCACGCGTTCGGGCCGCAGCGCGATCCACGACGCGTGCCGGCCGCGCCACCGGTTGATCGCGCCGGGCAGCCTGCGGCCGTCCTCGGCGTCCGGGCCGAGCCACGGGTGGTCGTCGGCCTCGGTGATCAGGTCGCGCAGCTCCTCGGCCAGCTCCCGGCGGCGGTCGGCCTTGAACGACCCGACGACGCCCACGTGGTGTAGCACACCCCGGTCGTCGTGCAGGCCGAGCAGCAGCGACCCGACGGCCGTGCCCGGCTCGGTGTCCTTGTGCCAGCGCAGCCCGGCGACCACGCAGTCGGCTGAACGGGCGTGCTTGACCTTGATCATCGAACGCTTGCCGGGCGTGTACTCCGAGTTCGCGGGCTTGCCGATCACGCCGTCCAGCCCGGCGCCCTCGAAGAGCTCGAACCACTGCCGGGCGAGCTCGACGTCGGTCGTCCCCGGCGTCAGGTAGAGCCCGTCACCCGGCTTGAGCAGCGCCAGCAGCGCTTCCCGCCGTTCGACGCACGGCCGTTCCAGCAGCACGTCGTCGCCGTGCGCGAGCAGGTCGAACGCCACGAACGCCGCGGGCATCGACTCGGACAGCAGCGCGACCCGGCTGGCCGCCGGGTGGATGCGCTCGGCGAGGGCGTCGAAGTCGAGCCGGTCGTCCTTCGCGACCACCAGCTCGCCGTCGAGCACGATCCGCTCGGGGAGCGTGCGCTTCAGCGCCTCGACGACCTCGGGGAAGTACCTGTTCAGGGGCTTCCCGCTGCGCGACTGGAGGGTCACCTCGTCGCCGTCGCGGAACACCAGGCAGCGGAAGCCGTCCCACTTCGGCTCGAACAGCAGGTCCTTGCCGGTGGGGATCTCGTCCACCGCGGTCGCGAGCATCGGCTGCAACGGCGGGGTCAGCGGTAGCGGCACCGGGCCATCCTGCCTCTTCGGACTGGTCAGCGCACGCGTCGGTACCGCAGCAGCAGCGCCGACTCGTGGTGCAGGGCGGAAACGAGGGCCATGTCCCGCGGCGGTGCCACCGGTCCGTGCGCGATCCGGCTCGACCCGCCCGCGACCAGCTTGGGCGCGATCGTCACGCACAGCTCGTCCACCAGGTCCGCGGCGATCAGCGAGCCGAACAGCGCGGGCCCGCCCTCGCAGTCCACCCGCCGCAGTCCGCGCTCGTCCAGCGCGCGCAGCGCCGCCACCAGGTCCACCTCGGACTCGCCCGCCACCACGACGTCCGCACCCGCCGCGGTGAGCGCCGCCCGGCATTCGGCCGACGCCGAGGACGTGGTCAGGACGATCGTCGGCACCGAGGTGTCGGTGAACAGGGGGGAGGCGGGGTCGAGCGACGCGCGGGCGGTGACGACCGCGATCGGCGGGATCGGCGCGCGGCCGAGCCTGGCCCGGCGTTCCGCGCGCACCTCGCCCGCCTTGACCCCGCGGTAGCCCTCGGCCTTGGCGGTGCCCGCGCCGACGAGCACCACGTCGGCCAGGTCGCGGCCGAGCATGAACACCTTCTTGTCGGCGGCGTTGCCGAGCCCGGCGGACTGGCCGTCCACCGCGACCGCGCCGTCCACACTGGACACGAAGTTCACCTGCACCCACGGCCGGGCCGGGTCGGCGGGGTAGTCGTAGACCCGTTCCAGCTCGGCGTCGGTGATCTCGCCGTCGCGCGGCGGCAGGAGGATCTGCATGGAGTTCATCCCAACACACCCCGAGGTCACGGTGTTCGCCCGCCGATACCCTGGCCGCATGTCCGCCCCGCGCCTGGCCGACCGAGATCCCCGGATCGAAGCGGACGAACTGGTGAACTCCCTGGTCCCGCCGCCCCGGTTCGACGACGTGCGGTTCGACACGTACGTGCCGAACCCGGACGAGCCCAGCCAGGCGGCCGCCGTGACGGCGTGCGCCGCGTTCGCGGAGCGCGTCGGCGGCGGTTCCGGCGGCGGGTGGCTCGGGTCGCTGTTCGGCCGGAAGACCGCCCCCGAGGGCAAGCTCGGGCTGTACCTCGACGGCGGGTTCGGCGTCGGCAAGACCCACCTGCTCGCCTCGATCTGGCATGCCGCGCCGGGGCCGAAGGCGTACGGCACGTTCGTGGAGCTGACCAACCTGGTCGGCGTGCTCGGGTTCGGCGAGGCCGTGCGGCGGCTGTCCGAGCACCGGCTGCTGGCGATCGACGAGTTCGAGCTGGACGACCCCGGTGACACGACCCTGGTCAGCAGGATCATCAAGGAGCTGACCGGCGCGGGCGTGTTCGTCGCGGCCACCTCGAACACGCTGCCGGACAAGCTCGGCGAGGGTCGGTTCGCCGCGCAGGACTTCCTGCGCGAGATCCAGGCCATGGCCGCCCGGTTCGACGTCGTGCGCGTCGACGGGCCGGACTACCGGCACCGCGGCCTCCCCGACGCGCCCGAGCCGATGACCGACGACGAGCTGGCCGCCAGCGCGGAGGCTACGCCCGGTTCGACGCTGGACGACTTCGACGCGCTGTGCGCCCGGCTGGCTCGGATCCACCCGTCCCGCTACGGCAGGCTGGTCGACGGCGTCGCCGCCGTGCACCTGCGCGGGGTGCGCCCGGCGGCCGACCAGTCCGTCGCGTTGCGCCTGGTCGCACTGGGTGACCGGCTCTACGACCGGGACGTCCCGGTCGCCGTTTCCGGTAGGCCGCTCTCGGAGCTGTTCACCGACGAGATGCTGCGCGGCGGCTACCGGAAGAAGTACCTGCGGGCCGTCTCCAGACTCGTGGCGCTTTCCCGGCGGTAAAGCGGTTGGGAGCCCGGAAATCGGGGTATTCCCACCCTGCCTGGAGCATGTGGAGGAGTCCCGATGCTGAGTGAATTCGAGCGGCGGTCACTGGACGAGATCGAGAGCCAGTTCCGCCTCGACGACCCCCTGTTGGACAACAGACTGGCGATCGGTCGAGCCGCGCCGAGGCCGACCACCGTGCTCGCGATCCTCTTCGGCGCCATCGGCACGTTCCTCCTGGCGATGGGCGTGATCGGCGCCGCGCTGGGCTGCTTCGGGATGGTCTCGGTGGTGCTCCTGCTCCGCGGCACGACCTGGCGGTGACGGACCGCGGTGGTCCGCCGCCACCGCGCCACCTCCACCGCTCCACCCTCCACTACGGGATCAGCGTCACCTTCGCCGTCACCGTGCTCCGACACACGATGGTGTCGACGTTCTCCCACCTCGTCACGACCCCGGCCCTGGGTGGCCACGGGTCGTTGACCTGCAACGCGGCGAAGCTCGCGCCGATCAGCAGCAGCGAACTCGTGCGCGTGTACCCCGCGACCACCCGGCAGTGACCCGGCACGAAGCTGATCACCGGCCGGTTCGCGCGGATCTCCGAGCGGTACTCCGCGAACGTCGGCGCGGTCGACAGCGCCGCCGACAGCGATTTGCCGGTCAAGTTCTCCAGCGCCACGACGACGTCGAACTCCCGGCTCGGCGGCAACCCCACCGGGTGCTCCTCCGTGCCGAGCCCCAGCTCGTCGGCCAGCCGCTCCTGGTCGTACCGGTAGCGGTAGAAGTCCAGGATCATCTGCGTGCTCGCCGCCGCGCTCCACCTGTTCGTCTCCTGCCCGACCAGGCCGAGGCAGCTCGACTGGTCGGCGAAGCTGTGCGAGTAGTGCAGCTCCAGCGCGTCCACCCTTGGTCTCAGCACCTGCTCGACGATCTTGCGGTCGAACCGGCGCACGACGGGCTCGTCCACGTGCAGCACGTTCGCCAGGTGGGTCAGGGCCTCGATCCGCTGCTGGTAGCGCTCCTCGCGCTGGTGCCGGGTCTCGGCGCTCTGCTCGTCCAGGAACGACCAGCGCTCGAACTCGCCCGGTGGCTCGCCGAGGTCCTCCCGCACCTCGGGCACCTGCTCCCACGTGTGCAGCTCGCGCAGCGCGACCTCGACGCCGTCGAGCAGGAACAGGATGGCCAGCTTGGGGAAGCTGTAGGCGACGAACCGCAGCTCGTCGTGCTCGACGTCGAGGCTGCGGGCCTCGCCGAGCAGCATCTCCGGCTCCCACACCGCCTCCGGCGCGATCGCCACCAGCGGCGCGCCGAGCCTCGGGTGGGCGGCGACGTCGACGTACCCGCGACCGCTGCTCGACCCGATGCGCCACAGGAGCAGCTCGCCGTTGACGTCGTGCACCGGCGTCGGCGCGCGGTCGAGCCGCGGACCGTCCGGCAGGTCCGGCAACGCGCCCAGCGTCACCAGCACACCGAGTTGCGCCGCCACCAGCCGAGCCGACTCGATGCGGGTCATCGAGCTCCCTCCCCTAGATGCGCCTCTCCTGTTCGGAGACGCGACGGACCACGGTGATACACCAAATGATTTGGTCTTGTGCCCCCCATCAGACGACGATGACCCACTGTGGGTTTCCTCGATGCGAATGGTCTTGCCTTCCGTCTAGCCGACGGACGCGAGCTGTTTCGCGATGTGTCGTTCAAGGTCGGTACCGGGTCGGTGGTCGCGCTGGTCGGCGCCAACGGCGTCGGCAAGACCACGTTGCTGCGGATCCTGTCGGGTGAGCTGACCCCGGCGGCGGGCAGCGTGCGGGTGCAGGGCGGGCTCGGGGTGATGCCCCAGTTCGTCGGCTCGGTGCGGGACGACAGCAGCGTGCGCGACCTGCTGCTCGCCGTCGCGCCACCGGGTCTGCGCGAGGCCGCCGCCGACCTCGACCGGGCCGAGCTGGCGCTGATGGAGACCGACGACGAGCCGACCCAGATGAAGTACGCCAACGCGATCACCGCGTGGGGCGAGCACGGCGGCTACGACGTCGAGGTCCTGTGGGACACGGTGACGGTGGCCGCGCTCGGCATCCCGTACGACCGGGCCCGGTTCCGGGACGTGAAGACGCTGTCCGGTGGCGAGCAGAAGCGGCTCGTGCTGGAGGCGCTGCTGCGCGGCCAGGAGCAGGTGCTGCTGCTCGACGAGCCGGACAACTACCTGGACGTGCCCGGCAAGCGGTGGCTGGAGCAGCGGCTGTCCGAGACGGACAAGGGCGTGCTGCTGGTCAGCCACGACCGGGAGCTGCTGTCGATCGCCGCCACCCACGTCGTGACGGTCGAGGCGCACAGCGCGTGGACGCACGCGGGCTCGTTCGGCACCTGGCACGACGCCCGGACCGCCCGGATCGACCGCCTCAAGGAGCTGCACAAGCGCTGGAACGAGGAGCACGACCGGCTCAAGGAGCTGGTGCGGACCCTCCAGATCCAGGCGACCATCTCCGAGGTCATGGCGGCCAAGTACCGGGTGATGTCGGCGAAGCTGAAGAAGTACGAGGAGGCCGGGCCCCCGCCCGAGCTGCCGACCGATGAGAAGGTGACCCCGCGACTGCGCGGTGGCCGGACGGCCGTGCGCGCGGTGACCTGCGAGAAGCTCGAACTCACCGGGTTGATGAAGCCGTTCGACGCGGAGATCTTCTTCGGCGACCGGGTGGCGGTGCTCGGGTCGAACGGGTCCGGGAAGAGCCACTTCCTGCGGCTGCTCGGCGGCGGCGACGTCGCCCACACCGGCGTCTGCAAGACCGGGTCGCGGGTGCTGCCGGGGCTGTTCGCGCAGACCCACCAGCACCCGGAGTGGGTCGGCAGGACCCTCGTCGACATCCTCTGGCACGGCGAGGGCTCGCGGACCGGCAAGGACCGCGGCGCGGCCATGGCGATCCTGACCCGCTACGGGCTCGGGCAGAGCGGCGACCAGAGGTTCGAGTCGCTGTCCGGCGGCCAGCAGGCCCGGTTCCAGGTGTTGCTGCTGGAGCTGGCCGGGTCGACGCTGCTGCTGCTCGACGAGCCGACGGACAACCTGGACCTGAACTCGGCCGAGGCGTTGCAGCGGGCGCTGGAGGAGTTCACCGGGACGGTCGTCGCCGTGACGCACGACCGGTGGTTCGCGCGGTCGTTCGACCGGTTCCTGCTGTTCCGGTCGGACGGCGTGGTGTCCGAGGTGGCCGAGCCGGTGTGGGACGAGGCCAGGGTCCAGCGGGCCCGCTGATCAGGCCAGGAGGAGCCTGGTCCACGAGTCGGTGAGCCACCCCCGGAACTCCTCGGGGGTCCAGCCGCGCTCGTGGACCAGGAGCACCCAGTACTCGACGGCGTTCGTGCTCCAGACGACGTCCGCGACCTGCCGGTCGGTCAGGTCGTCGCGGAGGTCGCCGGTGGCGCGCAGGTCGGCGGCGAAGTCGAGCATGTTGCGCGCCCGCCGCTCCGCGATCTCGCGCCACAGGGCGGCGCAGTCCCGGTCGGAGACCGCCGCGTCGCGCAGGGCCAGGAACACCGGGGCGAGCCTGCCGTGGATGCTCGTGATCGCCTCCGCGTAGAGGGCGATCTTCTCCGCCGCCGTCGGGGCCGCGCGGACCCGGATCACGTAGTCGCGCTCGGCCGCCGGGACGGCGTGGTCCTGCCCGGACAGCGAGGTCTCCACCAGTTCCCGCAGCAGCACCGGCTTGCGGCCGACCGAGCTGTAGACGGTGTCGACCGAGATCCCGGCCTTCGCGGCGATGTCCCCGACCGCCGTCCCCGCGTACCCGCGCGCCACGAACAGCTCCCGCGCGGCGGCCAGCACCGCGCTCCTGGTGGCCGCCGCGCGCTCGGCTCGACGGGGCGCCTCGTACCGGCGCTTGACGTTCTCGCTCATCGGGGTCAACCTTACCCGTATTCACCCGAAGTCGGTTCGGACGAATATGGAGGGCTGAGCCATGGTCTACGCCTACGTGCAGGACGTGCCGATCGGCGACGAGCTGTACCGGAAGGTCATCGACGAGCTGGGGCCGGAGCCGCTGGCCGGATCGCTGATGCACCTGTGCGTGCGGCGACCCGACGGCGGACTGCGGTACATCGACGTGTGGGAGTCCGAGGAGGCGTGCGCCCGCGCGTTCGACGAGCGCATTCACCCGGCCGTGGACACCGCGTTCGGCGGC
>DATMCA010001030.1:0-4390 GCA_035559015.1 Umezawaea sp.
CTCGGGCCAGCGGGCGGGACCGGGCGATGAACGCCGCGAGCGGTTCGCTTCGGTCGGTGTTCCAGCGGCGCTCATGCCGAAAGCACAAACCGCCCGAGTGCAGATCACCTTCACACCCAGGCACCGAGCACGAGCCGGGACACAGCGGACGGGTGGCGCGGGTCGGCGGCGCGGCGTCGAACTCCGGCCAGCCGATCCCCGCCGCGCTTCGAGCCCGACGGCAGCCATCGCAGCGCCCGGACGGGCGACGGGTGCCGGTCGGGCATCCGGGCGTGCGGCACGGCCATGCCGCGGTGCGCGGCGATACCAGATCACCGGTGAACAACAACGCCTGGCCGTCCCACTCGCCAGGACGCCACGCTGGATCCAGCCGGGCACCCAGCCATCCCAGCCAGCCGGGCTCATCGGGCCCAGGCTCGGTGCGTCCGGAGCCGACGACACGCAACGCGCGCCCGCTCACTGGTAGCGTCTCCCCGCCGCGACGGCCTCCACCGCGCGACGTTTGTCCTCGTCACGAGCGTGCAGGTAGACCGTCGTCGACGCCAGCGACGCGTGTCTGATATGCGGGTGATCGCCAGTGGGTGATCTCACCGCCTGGGGGTCGTGCCCGTCGGCCGGCCTCACTGCTCCCCGGGAGTCCGCGTGACGTTCGTGCCGTGCTTGGTCCGCTCTATGCACGGGTCGGAGGTTCGAGCGTTGAGCCTGGGTCATCCGTTGTTGGATGACTACCTCGCCTTCGTCGGTGCGCGCGCCAGGGTGAACACCTGGCTGGCCACGGCCTATGACCTGAAGGTGTTCTTCACCGTGGTCGGTAAGGAGCCGGCGCAGGTCACCGCACCGGATGTGTTCACCTTCCTCAAGGCGCAGCGGGCGCCGCGGCTTGGGGAGCGGGTGGTCCGGCTGGAAGACGGGGAGTCCGGTCTGGCCGCCCGCACGATCGCCCGGCGGCTGTCGAGCGTGTCGGGGCTGTTCGCCTATCTCAGCGCGCGCGGCGACGTCGGGGTGGTGCGCAACCCGGTGTCTGTCCAGTCGGGCGCCGGGCCGGCGCGGCGGGGCGGGGTGCCGCTGGTGCGCACCCCCCGAACCCTGCCTCGGGTGCTGTCCCCGACCGAGGTGGACGCGGTGTTGAGGGCGCTGCGGACCCGGCGGGACCAGGCGATGGTGCAGGCGATGCTGTTGGGTGGGTTGCGCCGCTGCGAGGTGCTCGGGCTGCGCCTGGGTGATGTCCGGGCCGGCGAGCGACGGTTGTTCATCGCCGAGGGCAAGGGTGGTCGGCAACGGATCGTGCCGGTCTCGGGTCGATTCTTCGCCGCGCTGGGCTACTATCTCGATGCCGAACGACCACGCTCGTCGAGCACTGACCGGGTCTTCGTCGTACTCAAGGGACCACACCGGGGAGCCGCGCTGTCGGCCGCGGGGTTGGATGAGATCCTCGCCGGCGCGCGGGGGCGGGCCGGGCTGGCCCGGTTGACGTGCCATCAGCTGCGGCATACCTGCTTCACCCGGCTGCGCGAAGCCGGCATGGCGCTGGAGGCGATCCAGGCTCAGGCCGGGCACGCTTCGATCGAGTCGACCCGCATCTACCTGCATCTGGCCAACGACTGGCTGGCCGGGGAGTACCTGCGGGCGGCCGAGGCGATCGAGGCCCAGGCCACCGCGAGTGCCGCGGCGGCGGTGGCCGAGTGAGCCGTTCACCACGGCGGGTTGAGGTCGAGAAGCTGGTCGCCGAATACCGGACCGACCTGCTCGCCGCCGGCATGTTCGCGCAGAATCCGGTGACCTCCCCGGCGCGGTCGTTCCTGTCCCGGATCGGTGTCGAGGGCTGGGCGAGGCTGTCGCTGGCCGAGCAGTGCGCGACCCCGCTGAAGGACCGCCGGGTGGTGGGGTGGCTGATGGTGACTGGCCGGTGTCGGCCCAGCCCGGACTACCTGGTGCTCGGGCGGCCCTACCTCGGCGAGGTCGCTGCCCGCCATCACCGCGGGTTTCGCGCTCAGTTCGCCGCGACAGCCGCGGAACTTGGTTTCGACCAGCGCTCGACCCTGTTGCAATGGTCGGCGACGATCAAGGTTGCGACGTTGGTCGGGGTGGCGCCGGATCGGCTGACCAAGGCCGATCTGGACACCGGACGCGAACAGCTGTCCGCGGCGATCCGTCGGCATCGGCCCGACGCGCACGGGGTCCGTGCGCTGACCACCGCGTTGTTCGGCGCCGAGGCCACCTTGTTCCATGCGGGTGTGATCGACGCGCCGCCGCGCAAGACCCATCCGGACAAGTCCGCGGCCCGCGCCGCCGCATGGGCCGCCGTGGCGCCCCGGCTGGCCGCGACCCTGCTCGGCTACATCGAGCAGATGCGGCTGTCGCTGCGGGCCGCGACGATCGTCAGCCTCGAAGGGGCGTTGCGCGAGTTCGCCGGGTGGCTTGTCCGCGAGGCGCCCGAGGTGAGCGCGGTCGCGCTGCTGCGCCGAAGCCACATCGAGAACTACAAGCTGCATCTGGCCGGGCGGGACTCCGCGCGGGGCGGGCGGCTGTCCAAGACCGCGCTGGCTGAGCACATCGGCGTCCTGCGGACCTGTTTCGAGCGGCTCACCGAATGGGCCGGTGACGACGTCCCCGCCGCCGTGCTGGTCTTCGCCGGTGACCTTCCTCGGCGCGACGACCCATTGCCGCGTTTCCTCGACGACGGGGCGGCGGCGAAGCTGCTGCAAGCCACCCGCGCCCACCCCGACCCGTTCACCCGCCTCGCGGTGGAGTTCCTGGCCCGCACCGGGCTGCGCAAGGGCGAATTCTGCGATCTGACCATCGACTCCGTGGTGCAGATCGGCTCGGCCTACTGGCTGCACGTGCCGGTCGGCAAGCTGCGCACCGACCGATACATCCCGCTGCACCCCCAGCTCAAGGACCTGCTCGACGACTGGGTCGCCCATCGGCCCACCGGTCTGCGCGAGCCCTACCTGTTCATCGAACGCGGACGACGAATCACCACCGCACGGGTCGACCGGGCCCTGGCCAACGTGGCCCGCGAGGCCGGTATCGGCCACGTCACCCCTCATCAACTCAGGCACACCCTGGCCACCCAAGCCATCAACCGGGGCATGTCGCTCGAGGCGATCGCCGCCCTTCTGGGCCATCGCTCGATGCGGATGACCATGGTTTACGCCCGCATCGCCGATCGCACCGTCGCCGAGGAGTACTTCGCCGTCAGCGAGAAGGTCGAGGCGCTCTACGACGCACCGAAAGAACTGCCCGCCGACGCCGAAGGCTCCGAGATGCGCCGGCTGCGCGCCGAGATGCACCGCCGCATGCTCGGCAACGGCTACTGCGCCCGACCAGTCGGGCTGGACTGCCACTTCGAGTCGATCTGCGAGTCCTGCACCTTCTTCCAGACCACCATCGAGTTCCGCCCCACCCTGAAGGCTCAACGCGACGACGCCGTCGACAAAGGACAACTCGGCCGCCAGAAGGTCTTCGACGGACTGCTCGCCCGACTCGACCAGAACGCATCCTGACATGATCCACTTGACAAGATCACCCGCATAATGGCCGAGCAGCGCCATCAGCGCCTGCAGCGACATGCCCGCGTTGACCAGGCTGGTCGCGTAGGTGTGCCGGAGCTGGTGGGGGGTGACGTGCAGGGTGTTCCCGTCGTGGCCGCGCAGTCCTGCCGCGCGGGCTGCGTTGTCGAGTCCGTGGCGCAGCCGGTAGGCGCTCAGGCGGCGGCCGCGGTGGACGAACAGGAAGTCCGCTGACCGGCTCTGGCGTGGGTGGGGCAGGGCTCGCTGCGGGCCGCGCAGGTCCATCCACTCGTCGAGCGCTGCGAGGGTGGCGGCGTCGAGGGGGACGGTGCGTTCGGTGCCGAGTTTGCCGAGTGGCACCTTCAGCCAGCTGCCGTGGCTGGGTGAGTCCCAGACGCAGTCCAGTTCGAGGTCGAGCAGTTCGCCGAGGCGGATGCCGGTGCCGCGCAGCAGGGTCAGTCCGATGCGGGCGAACGGGTCGTCGAGCCGGCGGACTGCGGCCATCATGTCCCGGTCGAGGTCGGGCGGCAGTGCTCGCGGCAACGGTTTGTCGAGGCGGGGGATGTCGCCGGCGAACAGCAGCCGAGCGGGTGGGCGCTCGGCCCAGCCCCAGAGCGTGAGGTCATCGAAGAAGCAGCGCAGGTCGATGACGGTGCGTTTGCTGACCGTCGGGGACACCGGCTGGTCGCGGGCGACCCGGCCGCGCCAGGGCCGGCCGTGGTTGTAGGTGAGGAAGTCCTCCATGTGCTGGCGGGACAGCTGCGCGAGACTGCGCAGTTTCGGGTGGTGGGTTGCCAGATACTCGGCGAAGGTGATCAGGCTGTCGGCGCGCAACTCGACGGTGTTCGGTCGCAGGACGGTAGCCACGGTGGTCAGGT
>DATMCA010001031.1:0-2180 GCA_035559015.1 Umezawaea sp.
TACGTGGTCTTCTACCTCGTGCCGTCCGACCCGGCGCAGATGTCGTGCGGCCGTCCGTGCACCGAGCAGAACCTGGCCCTGGCACGGGAGTTCATGGGGCTGGACGACCCGGCCTGGCGGCAGTTCCTGGACTTCCTCGGCGGCATCGTGACGGGTCGGACGTTCGGCGTCGGCGCGACGTCGATCCACTGCGCCGCACCGTGCTTCGGCTACTCGTTCCAGCAGAACGCCGACATCGTGGTGCTCATCTCCGAACGCCTGCCGGTCACGTTCTCCCTGGCCATCGGCGCCGCGCTGCTGTGGCTCGTCGCGGGCGTCGGCGGGGGCGTGTTCTCCGCGCTGCGGCGCGGCACGGCGTGGGACCGGATCACCCTCGCGGGCTCGGTCGCCGGGGTGTCCGCGCCGGTGTACCTGGTGGGGCTGCTGGGGATCCTCGTGCTCGGCTTCACCCTCGACGTGGTGCCGGTCGGCGGGTACGTGCCGTTCACCGAGAGCCCGGTCGACTGGGCGTGGCACCTCGTGCTGCCCTGGTTCGTGCTGGCGTTCTCCCACGCGGCGGTCTACCTCCGGCTGACCCGCTCGCAGATGCTGGAAACGCTGGGGGAGGACTACATCCGCACGGCCCGCGCCAACGGGCTGCGCGAGTCCACCGTCGTCGGCAGGCACGCGCTGCGCAACGTCCTGCTGCCGATCGTCACGGTGTTCGGCATCGACCTCGGCTCACTGCTCGGCGGCGCGGTGATCACCGAACGGGTGTTCAGCCTGCCCGGCCTCGGCGGCCTGCTGATCGACGCGGTGAGCCAGCGCGACCTGCCCCTGCTGCTCGGCTGCACGTTGTTCGCCGCCTTCCTCATCGTCCTGGCGAACGTCCTGGTCGACCTCTGCTACGGCGCGCTCGACCCACGAGCCCGTCTCACCTGAAAACCCCTGCGGGAGAAGAGAATGTCGAAGCAAGTGCACAGGTTGGTCCCGGTCGTGGCGGCGGTCGCCCTGCTCGCCGCGTGCGGCGCCAACGACCCCAAGACGACCGGCGCGGACACCGCCAAGGCTGAGCAGGGCGGCACGCTGCGCATCCTCAACGAGGGGCAGACGGTCAACTACGACCCGGCCAAGAGCAGCAGCCTGCCCATCACCTCCCTGGGCTACGTGCACCGCAGGCTCACCGGCTGGCAGAACGCGGAGGGCAAGCAGGCCGACGTCGTCCCGGACCTCGGTGACACGGGCAAGGCGTCCGACGGCGGCAAGACCTGGACGTTCACCCTCAAGGACGGGCTGAAGTTCAGCGACGGCACGCCCATCCGGTCCAAGGACGTCAAGTGGGGCGTCGAACGCAGCTACGCGCCCGCGTTCTCCGGCGGCCTCGGCTACCACAAGCAGCTCCTCGTCGGCGGCGCCGACTACCGCGGGCCGTTCGAGGGCAAGGGGCTCGACTCCATCGAGACCCCGGACGACAAGACCATCGTCTTCCACCTGACCCGCCCGTACGGCGACTGGCCGTGGATCACCAGCACCCCGGCGTTCGCTCCGGTGCCCGAGGGCAAGGGCGCCGAGCCCGACTACGGCGAGCACCCCGTCGCGTCCGGTCCCTACCAGATCGCCGAGTACCAGCGCGGCGTGAAGGTCCGGCTGACCCGCAACACCAACTGGGACAAGGGTTCCGACCAGATCCGCGGCGGTCTGCCGGACGAGGTCCTGTTCCAGCTCGGCCAGGACGCGTCGGTCGTGTCGCAGCGGCTCGTCGCCGACAGCGGCGAGGACAAGGAGGCGTTCGGCTCCTCGTTCGCCTCGCCCGCGCAGCTGGCCACGTTGCAGGGCAACGCCTCCGCCAAGAGCAGGCTCGTCACGTCGAAGTCCGGCGCGCTCGCCTACCTCGCGATCAACACGCGGAAGATCACGAACCCCAAGGTGCGCCAGGCGTTCCAGTACGCCGTGGACAAGACCTCCTACCAGATCGCGTCGGCGGGCAGCGCCCAGCTCGCGGGTGACGCGGCGACCACGCTGATCACCCAGGGCATCGCGGGCCGCGAGCAGTTCGACCTCTACCCGACGCAGCCGTCCGGCGACCCGGAGAAGGCCAAGCAGTTCCTCGCCGAGGGCGGGTTCCCCAACGGGCTGGAGAACCTGGACCTCGTCGTCGGCAAGAACAACGACTACCCGACCAAGGCGCAGGCGATCCAGGC
>DATMCA010001032.1:0-3213 GCA_035559015.1 Umezawaea sp.
TGCCGCTGCACGAGGAGGACACCGCGTGATGATCAGGGTGTTGGTGGTCGACGACCAGGCGATGATCCGGGAGAGCTTCCGCGTCGCCCTGGACAGCCAGTCCGACGTGCGGGTCGTCGGCGAGGCCGGGACCGGGAGCGACGCGGTGGTGCTGGCGCGTGACCTGGCGCCGGACGTGGTGCTGATGGACGTGCGGATGCCCGTGATGGACGGCCTGGAGGCGACCCGGCTCATCGTCGGCTCGGCTGAGCGGCCGCCGAAGGTGCTGGTGCTGACGACGTTCGACCTCGACGAGCACGTCTACGGGGCGCTGCGGGCGGGTGCCAGCGGGTTCATGCTCAAGGACTCCCCGCTGGCCGACCTGGTCAACGCCGTGCGGGTGGTCGCCGCCGGGCACGCGCTGTTCGCCCCGTCGATCACCCGGCGGCTGGTCGCGGCCTACGCCCACCGCGCGCCGGGCAAACCCGACGACGCGGCGTTGCGGTTCCTCACGCCGCGCGAGGTGGAGGTGCTGCGGCTGATCGCGCGGGGCCTGTCCAACGCCGAGATCGCGGGCGCGCTGACCATCGCCGAGCAGACCGCCAAGAGCCACGTGAGCCGGGTGCTGACCAAGCTCGGTCTCCGTGACCGCGCGCAGGCGGTGGTGCTGGCCTACGAGTGCGGTCTGGTGGTGCCCGCCGAGTAGTACCGGGGTACGGGTCCCGCGCAACCGGTACCGGCGGGGCAGGTCAGGACACCACCTCGGCGGGACGTTTCCCGAGGCCGCCGCTCCTAGCGTCGGACGGGTGATCAAATCAATCCCGCTGCTCCGTTCCACGGCGTTCCTGGCTGCGGCTTTGGCCGTCGTGGTGGCCATGTGGTGGATCTTGGGCTCACCTCTGGGCGTGGACAGCGCCGTGTACCGGGCGGGCGCGCTGGCCCTGCTGCGCGGGCAGTCGCTCTACGCCTCGCTGACGGCGCTCCCGGACTGGGCGCCCGACCTGCCGTTCGCCTACCCGCCGATCGCCGCCGTGGTGTTCCTGCCCCTCGCCGCACTGCCCCTGCAACTGGCGTGGGGCCTGCTCGCGGTCGGAACGGTGCTGGCGTTGGGGACCTCGGTGCGACTCGTCGGCGGAACACCGTGGGTGCTGCCGGTCCTGCTGTGCCTGGAACCGGTCTGGCGCACGGTCGGGCTGGGTCAGGTCAACGTGCTGCTGATGGCCCTGGTGCTGGCCGATGTGCTGGCGTTGCGCGGATCCCGGTTCTCCGGTGTGCTGATCGGCGTCGCGGCCGCCGTGAAGCTGACCCCGCTGATCTTCGTCGCGCACCTCTTCCTGACCGGACGACCTCGCGACGGGGTGCGGGCGTTGGCCGCGTTCGCCGGCCTGGCCGTGGCGGGGTTCGTGCTGCTGCCCGATGACGCGGTGCGGTACTGGACCTCCACCATGCTGGGGGCGAACAAGGCCGGCGGCAACGGGTGGTGGGGCAACCAGTCGTTGAGCGGCCTGCTCTACCGCGTCACGGACGGCTCCTCGCCACTTCTGGTCCCGCTCGTCCTGCTGTGCCTGGCCGTGGCGGTATGTCTGGTCCGCGCTCTGCACCGGCAGGGCGACCCGGTGGGCGCGGTCCTGGTGACGGCGTTCGCCGGGGTGCTCGTCAGCCCGATCTCGTGGACGCACCACTGGGTCTGGGTGGCACCGCTGTGCGCGGTGCTGCTCGCCCGGCGCCAGTTCGTCCCTGCCGGCGCGCTGGCGGTTCTGTGCACCGGGTGGGTGTTCACGCTGGTGCCACTCGGTGAGGGGGAGGAACGGCTGTGGACGCCGTTGGAGTCGTTGGCGGGCAACGCCTACGTACTGGCAGCCCTGGCCGTCTTGGGATTGCTGGGGGTCCGGCTGGTCCGTGTCCGGCAGTTGGTGCCGTGGTGAGAAGCCCGCGGCGGGAGAGGCCGTGCGCGACATGGATCCTGGTCGGACGGGCGCATTCGGTGGATCGCCAGATGTGTGTTGGTGGGGCTGGTGGGAGCCAAGTGCGCGAGCATCCCCGTCGTGCTGACTACTGTGCCACTGACCCGACTCCATAGACCCAGTGCACGTCAGATTCTCCATCCAACCCGATGCGAGACACGAAGTGCGGACAGCCGTGGTGACGCCCGCCAGTACGGCTGTGCCACACATCGAAGCGAGCGCGGCCAGCCCGATCCGCGCTGGCCGGGTGCTCCCTTTCCTGTGGTGGACGTGCTGTTCAAGGGTGAACATCGCGTCCCGACCAGCCTGCACCACCGCGCCGGAGGACGATTCTTTACTCGCGTTGCGTTGTGACCGCATTGCCGTCGAGGTTTGCCGAGTCGTGATGTCTCGCTGACGGCGCCGTACCGGCATTCGTGTCAGGGCGCTCGCCATTGGCCGGGCATCGGGCCGATCTGTGCCGCCCAACTCCTGGTCACCGCGGGCGACGACCCCAAAATGCTGAGCGGCGAGGCGGCGTTCGCGGCGTTGTGTGGCGTCAGCCCGGTCGAGCACTCCAGCGGCAAGACCCAGCGCCACAGGCTCAACCGCGCAGAAAACAGTGCACTGTGGACAATCGCCGTCAACAGGCTCATCCACGATGCCCGCACGCGCGAATATGCCGCGCGCCGCGCCGCCACCGGTTCCAGCCGCAAAGAGATCATCGACTGCCCCAACGCTTCAGGTGCCTGCGCCGTTGCCCTGCTCTCACCACCAAAGAGTCGAAGTCGGAGGCCGTGGTGCGCACGGGCGACACCTTGACCACGTCGCCGCTCTGCGGAGCCTCGACCATGTACGGAATCTGGTTGAGGGTGCCGATGTAGAGCGCGACGTGATGAGCGGGGCGGTCCCAGAACACCATGTCGCCGGATGGTCGTTCGTCCACGGCGACCTCGCCATCTTCCGGGGCCGGCTCCGGCGCGGTGAGCCAGTTTCCGGCGGCTATGTTCTCGCAGTTCAGCGGCATATCCGCCTTAATTTGGCGAATACTACGGCGACAAGCGTTGTTTATCAGCGCGTACTACCGGGAGGCCTGCTCGCGTTCGTGGGTGACGTGTTCGCGTACGGCGGGGATCGTTTCGGCGGCGAAGCGTTCGAGTACGTCCGGCTCGTCGCTGGCCAGGATGAAGGTGCTGACGCCGTCCTCGATGGTCATCTGGGCCAGTGCTTCCGCGGTCTGCTGACCCGGGAAGATGTTGAGCAGACGGGTGATGTCGCGGGGGTCGCGGCC